>JADZAX010000410.1 GCA_020852405.1 Verrucomicrobiales bacterium | reverse complement strand
AGATCCGGCTCGGGTTCAGGGTTTCGACGCCGGAACCGTCGGGTTTCTGACCATTTCGGCCTGCAGGCCCTCCTGCCGTAGCAGAGCGAGCACCCCTTGCGTGCCAAAAAGATGGGCCGCACCGACCACAATCATGACGTTGTCTTTGCGTGCCAGAGCCTCTTTGATTTTGGGTACCCAGCTGGCATTGCGTTTCGCCAGCATGAGTTCATTGAACTGAGGGCTTTCTTCGAGTTGCTCATTGACCACCTCTTCGAGAGTCTTCAAATCTCCCTCCCGCCAGGCGTCGATGGTTTTGGCAAGCATCTTGGGGACCTCCTCGATGTGGTCCAGGCTCTCGCTGAGCAGCGCATCCAAATCCTTCTCCGGCAGGGAGTCCAGCAACGTGACCTGAAATTCCAGGGTTTCCAACCCTGAAGAAGGTTTTCCTTCCTCGGTGGCTTTGGTGAACAGCTGCAGTTCCACTCCTAGATCCGGCCTGGCCTTGAGTTTCATCGCCTCGACCGAGGAAATGGTGAGCACCATCATTCCGGGCTTCAAAGAGGAAAAGAGGGAAAATGGGGTGTTCCGGTCCGCAAAGTATTGTTTCAACTTGGCGTAGGTGCCGGGTGAGAGGTGACTTTCAATGGTCTCACCAGCGGGGTAGCTGCCCATTGCCCGTAATTTCATTGCCATGCCAATGTCCGAGGAACTCTTCATGTCGATCTCAAAGACCAACCGCTGACTGTCCTCGTAGGCCTTCATAATGGCCCCGGGAATCGGCAGATCGCTTTCCCGCAACAT
Source organism: Verrucomicrobiales bacterium (assembly GCA_020852405.1). Taxonomy (GTDB): domain Bacteria; phylum Verrucomicrobiota; class Verrucomicrobiia; order Verrucomicrobiales; family DEV007; genus JACKQE01. The sequence goes on along the minus strand of JADZAX010000410.1, from coordinate 9,982 downwards.
GTGCACCGATCCGGCGAGGTAGACCGTGCTGTCGGCATCAGTGAGCCTGTAGACCAAAGACGGACCACCGGGCCGGGGCGCGTGGGACGCTGTTTTTTGGGACTGGCCCTGAACTGCCGGGGCAAGCAGCAAAGCGGTCGGAGCGAGAATGTGAAGGAGTCGCACTTTCATGGGAGGAATGTGAAGAGCTGGTCACCCCAAAAATCCGCAAGAATGATGGCGGGAGTTTCTGAGGACTCCCCCTACGAACCGTCATGCCTATTTCTTGCGCTTCTTCGTCTTGCTCTGGGTATGGCGGTCACCCCGATCGCCGAGGGTTCTGGCACGCTCCTGCTGCTGCTTGGCACGCTCCTGAAGCCGGTCGAAGAAGCCTCCGCCAGCCCGGGCGCTGACTTTGCGCTTTTTCAATTCGGGCTCGGGCAACCGGTTTGTCAGCCAAGTCTGCAGGATGCTGAACAGATTGGATGTGGTCCAGTACAGCGCCAGCGCGGAAGCGAAATTGTAACAGATGAAGACAAACATCGCCGGCATGAACATCATGACCATCTGCTGGGTTTTGTCACCCGTTTTAGGGGTCAGGGACATCTGGACGTAGGTGGTGCCGGCCATGAGGAGCGGGAGCAGATTGAGTGGCAGGTCCAACCCTGGAATGGTCCAAACCGTGTCCGGCATGGACAGGTCCTTAACCCAGAGAAAACCTTCATGCCGCAATTCTACCGCACTGGAAAGCATGCGGTAGAAGGCGAGGAACACCGGCAGTTGGGCGAACATCGGGAGACATCCACCCAGCGGATTGACCCCGTACTCACCATAAAGCTTCATGACTTCGGTGTTTTGCTTTTGGGGATCGTCCTTGTATTTCTCGCGGATCTCGGTCATCAACGGAGTCAGTTTGGACATCCGCTTCATGGTGCGGGCAGACTTCGCATAAAGCGGCCAGATCGCGGTTCGGATGATGATGGTGGTGACGATGATGGCGAACCCATATTTCCCGAGCACTCCCTTCAAAAACACCAGCGTGGTCAACAGCCAACCGGCAAAGGGCTTGATGGCCCAACCAAAAATCCAGCCAAACAACGGGACGGAGTTGTAGTTCATCACCAACTGGCGGTTGTCCTTCTCCCCCCAGAAGCCGGCAACCTTGGTGGGATCAAGTTTTCCCAAGCGCTGGAATTCCTTGGGCCCCATGTAAAACTCGAAGATGTGGGTCTGCTGGTCACCTGCTTTCAGGGGCAACCGGGGCAACCCCAGAGCGATCTCGATCGCATTCGACTTCGCTTTGGCCTCGTCTTTGACCCCGGGGACTCGGACCGGGAAATGACTGGCCCAAACGGCGGTGTCGACCGGCACCAGGGCCTTGCCAATGATGGAGAAAAATTGGCTCTCCACCCCGGCCCACTCCAGAGCTTGCGCTTCAAAGGTATCGCTAGTTTTGGCTTTGCTGAACCAGCCTCCCTTGAAGTAGGTGCCCATTTTGTGCTCCATGTCCCCACTCTTGGCTTCCTTCCAATAAAACGTGCTTTGCAACGAGGTCTCATTGGACTGAAGGGGAGCGGCCGCTCCAGAATACAAATATCGGGTCGGTTCCACAGCCGGCTCCGCTTGGTCCTTGGGGCGGCGAAGGGTGACTTCAAGACGGATCAGATAGGGATCCATGGTGCGGAGAGCTCCTTCAGGAGCGACCGGCAGAAAAAAGCGTTTTTCAACTTCGACACCATCGGTCGTTTTGCTAGAGAAGATGACCTCTTTGTCGTTTTGGCTGACAATGGTGGCCACGGACGAGGAAAACAATCCAGGGCCGTCCGACAGGGCTCCCACCGGATGGGTGCTGGCGGCGTTGAGGGAGATCAAGGCCTCGCCACCCAGCTCCATGGTGTGTTTCAACAGGTCGGCACGTTGAATGCCGCCCCCTTGAGCGTTGGTGAGAACGAACCGAACGGTATCCGTGGTCAAAATGACCTCCTTGGGCGGTGTTGCCTCCACCACGGGAGGGGCATCAGGAGACTTGGTGGCTTCGGGCGTCTGGGGGGACTCCTGAGCTTTCTTGGCGGCTTCAGCCTTCTGCAGCTCAATTTGGGCCTGGTGTTGTTTTTGAAAGTCTGCGGTCACCTTCTGCTGCCAAAATGTCCAGCCCACCAGGCCAGAGGCGCAGAGAATGACAGCGATCCAGGAAGTACGGTCCATGTAGTCGGGTTTTCGGGGGAAAAGATGTCAGGGGACGCCGGAAGGCTCCGGCGCCGCGTATTGTTGCCCCCATTTTCCCTTTTGGCGACTGGAAAGAATGAAACGACCGCTTCTCAGGGTGCCAGAAGGATTCCAAAAATGAAATCATCCGCGCTGGGATATTTTTCCGGCTTGGAAACACCCGCGATGTTGAGATGACACTCATGCCCCACGCTGTCAGATTTTCCCTTGAGTTTCACCCCGTAGACAGGGTGGTGGATGCCGTGCCCGGCGTCTTTGGACGGCAGGCTCATGTCATTGCCGTAGGTCATGTAAAGCGGAGGATCGTTGGCATCGACGTGGTTGTAGGGGGAGAATTCCTTGTAGAGGGCCTCGTGTTTCGCATAGTTGGCAATGGCACCTTCGATGGTGGGCTCACCTACCGCCATATTGATCATGCGGTGTTTCAGAACATTCGGCCCGAGCCAGCCTTCAATGACCTTTGGATCGATCGAGGTCTGTCCACTGCCGACCGCGGCGCCCTGAACCCGGGGGGACTCGCGGGCCACTGGATCGTCCGATTTCGGATCGGCCAAATCGTCGTGAAGCAGGATCCACATCGACGTGCAGGCACCGGCGCTGCCACCACTGAGCACCACGCGGTCTTTCCGCAGATTCCACTCTCCTGCCTTGGACCGGATGAATTGGACGGCGCGAGCGGCATCGTGCACGGGGGCCGGAAGTGGCGCTTCACCGGTGAGACGGTATTCCACCGAGGCCACAGAAATTCCCTTATCGAGGTACTTCTGCACCGTGGCGGCCGCCATTTTTTTGTCGCCTCCCACCCAGCCCCCACCATGGATATAAATGTGGAGAGGCCGGGGCCCCTCGCCGGGCGCCTTCCAGAAATCGATCACTTGGCGGGGATTGGTGCCGTAGGCCACATCGGCAAAAGTGGGAGGCAGAGTGGGAACAGGTGCCGGAGCGCTCTTGGGAGCCTGGGCAACAACGGCATTACTGCCAAGTAGGATGCAGAGGGCGGGGAGAAAAAAACGTTGGTTCATGATGCCTCTTTGTTTGCCCGGATCTCCAGCCCAGGTCAAGCCCTTTGCACCCATGATCGCGCCGCCTCAAGACGGTGGAGAACCTCCGCCCCCCCCCTGGCAGCCGCAGGCGGCACCATCCGGGGGAAGAACCTCCCCTGCGGCGTTTTTTTTCAGAATGTGTTCCTCCCAGCCCGGCGGTGGATCATAACCATGTCCTCCGAAAGGATTGCACCGAAGGATGCGCCAGACACCCAACCACCCGCCCTTCCAAGCCCCGTGCAGGGTGACCGCATCAATGAAATACTGCGAACAGGTGGGCATGAAACGACAGCCGCCAAACGGTCCGGAGAGAAAATGCAACGGGGGGGAAATGAATTTTTGGTACCCCCGCACCAAAAAACAAAGAAAACGTTTCATGCCATAAAGGAGGCGCCAATCTCGACTGGACCGGGTTGGATTGCAAATCGGGCAGCCCGGCCTGACAAAACCTCTTGCCGGTTCCTTTCTGAAACGGGCTCCGAGCAGTGGCACAGGGACTGCTCTTAAAGATTCCCATGCTTGACGTGGCACTCCAAAAATTCCCTGTCCGGACCGCATTGAACGACGGGACCCCGTGTTCGATCAGACCTTTGGACATACAGGATGAACCTGTTTTCCGGCAATTTCATGAAATGATTCCTGACCGGGAACAGCTTTTCATCAAGAACCGTATCAAAGACGGCAGTCTTTTCGATGAATGGATGAAAGACCCCGGCTTTAACGAACACCTGCCTCTGGTTGCGTTCGTCGATGGTCGCGCCGCCGCCATGGGCTCGCTCCATCAGCGTCTAGGAGGATGGAAACGTCACATCGGAAAAGTCCACTTCCTGACCAACCCCGACCACCGGGGACTTGGCCTCATCGATCTTTTGCTGCAGGAAATCATCGAAGTGGCCAAGCACTGTGGACTGACCCGATTGGAGTCGGAATTGAACGGGGAACGCACCACAGCGTTGAAATCATTGGGCGCGATGGGCTTCGAAGAATTGGTCCGCCTGCCCGACTACATCCAGGATATGAGGGCGGAGTATCATGACTATGTTCTAATGGGTCTGGAATTGATTCCCGAGTATGACAACATGGGAACCGGCGATTGAAGTCAACTAGCTGACCAAGCCGGGTGGGTTCCCTGGAACCGCCCGGCAAAGCCAGCGTCTTGAAATCTGCCTCTCCCGGTTGGTGCACGGGACGCAGACGGCAGTCACTCAGCCATCAGCTCTTTGACTTTGCTTTCGATGGCTTTGGACCAAATTTCATAACCGGCGGCATTGGGATGCAGCAGATCAGGCATGATGTCTTTGGACAGGGTGCCGTCGGGTTGGAGGAAGCTCTTGCCGATGTCCATAAAGTACACTGTTTTGTTGTCGGCAAGTTTGGCGATCAATTGGTTGGTGGCCTCGTTCTGTTGGCGCATTTTGTCCTGTTCGTTGGCACCCCGCGGGAAGATGGCGAGCAGGAGAATCTTCATTCGGGGCTGTTTTACCTGGAGCAGCTTCACAATCGCGGTGACGCCCTCCGCGGTTTGATCGGCCGGACTGGTGTAAACGGCTCCACCATGTTCCGCCATCGGGCGGCCTTGGTGGCCGGTGTTGTTGGTGCCGATCATGAGCACGGTCAGCTTTGGCTTCAGACCATCATAATTGCCGTGTTGCAGGCGCCAGAGGATGTGCTCCGTGCGGTCACCACCGATGCCGAAATTGGCAGCCCCCAAGGGCGCCCAGTACTTGGCCCAGGCCTCCTGGCCCTTCCCGCTCCAGCCCGCCGTGATGGAATCGCCAAGGAAAACCAACGGGGCCTTCCCCAATTTGGAGATTTCATTGAAGGACTCGTGCTTTTTCTCTGTCCCCGGGTGAAGGGCAGGGGTGATGGCGAGGTTTTTCGGGGCATTCTGTCCAACCGCGAGGGAGGCAAAGCCGAATATGGCTGCGATGAGGGCGATAGAGGAAGGTTTCATATGGTTGAGGGCCATTCTGCCCACTCCGGGTGGGGGCGCAAGGCCGGAATTGCGGCGGGGCAGAGGGCTGTCCGGATGGGCAAAGTTCTCAAGATCCTCCGGAATCAGGTTGATTGACCCCGGAAACCGTTTCCAGCAGACCGATTGCCGCCCAGACGGTTCCCCAGTAGGAAGCGGGCTTGTTCATTTTTTTCTGATCACGAACACGCGTGCTCGGCACCGCCCAAGAGCCATCCGCCTGTTGGATGGTGGGAATCAGGTGACCATTCTCGCATAGGCGACCGACAATCGGTCGTCTCATCCTCCTTTCGCGCTTACCCGCCCCCTTCTGTCACGTCGGGGTTGACGGGGAGCCTGCTTCCGGACGGGCGAGGAACCCCAGTTTGCCGGTCGCCAATTCCAGGTTCTGCTCGAAGTGGTGGCAGGTAATGATGATCCGCTGCCATCCGGTCGGAACGATCTCCTGCGTGTGCGCAAGATTGTTGCGCAGGAGCTCGAGTTCTTTGAAGGCGCGGCGAGCCTCTTTCCGAGAGTGAAAACCCAAGGCCTTTCGCACCTCATCATCATGCATGAGGATCAATCCCTTATCACCGTACTGGAGGCAGTTAAGGAGTTCCACCTCCTGCCCGCAACGCAGGCGTTCCTGTTGTAGAGCCACCGCCTTGGCAAGCCGTTGCGGTGTGACCAATTCACGCCAAGCGCCATTGGGACAGCGAAAACGGATGAGATCCGTCATCAGCATTTCCCCCAGAGTGATCATCCCAAAAAGGAACATCCGCATCGGCGGTTTTTCCAAATCGCTCAGAGTGATGATGCCTCCCACCTGATCCAGCATCAGGACGAAGCATTGGGAATTGATCGCCAATGACTCCACTACCTGCATCAAGCTCGCATTGGCCGGGACAATGTCGTCCCCGACAATGAAATGCCTGAGATGGTCACCGCATTCCCCACCGTCCAGATCCTCCCGCCTCGCGTAGCCGGCCACGAGGCCGTCCCGACGGAGGCCCACCCGATCGAAGCCTTTGCAGTCCATGTATTTCCGGACCACTTCACTGGCCGTCCAGGAATCAAAGGAGACCAACGGTTCGGCAAGGTCCATCGCGCTGAAACCCTCCGTGAAAACACGCCGCAGACGGGAAGTGGCGGAATTTTTAACGTGCATGCTGGTTCAGGCGTAATCAGGTGGAATGGGAAACCACTCTTCTGCGAAGATGGACGTGCTGACAAGCGGTCCGGACCACCGGGAAACGGTGGGAGCCAGGAATGGGTGCGTGAGTTTCTCCACCCTCATTGCTGCTTTGCGATCATTGCCATCAAATGCGCTGTGACCTGGGACCCCAATGTGGCGTGGGCCCGGGGATTGGGATGAAGACCTCCCCAATACCCATTGGCTCCCAAGGACCTAGCGACCTCCGGCCCCAAATCCAGAAGTGTCAACTTGTGGTCTTCCGGATGCGCCGCAAGGTATTCGCGAACCGTCTCCCGGAGTTCTTTCACCCGGTACTGCCCGAAAGGAACCAACAGGACGATGTGCGCGGCAGGCGCCGCACCCCGCAGAGCCACCAGACACTGGGCCATGCTGGCTTTGACGTCACTGTCATTGGTTTTGTGGATGGCATCATTGGTGCCGTAATTGATGAGAATCACCGACGGTTCCTGCCCCGTCAGGCCATAACCACTGAGATGCCCCCCGGCGTCCAGCAGGGAATGATTGGCGTCGATCTTGTTCCAACGGCTGTCGGCTTCCTGATAGGTCCCTCCGGTCCCATTGCGCGAATCGGTCACCACAAAATACCCTGGTACATCTCCCGGTGGATTGTCCCCCCGGTGAAGCCACCCGCTCCATCCACAGGCGCTGATGGCATATTCATATCCCTGTGTCAGCAACGCCTGCCCCACCAGATGAGAATACCCTTCCAACTCGTAGGCTCCCACCCCCTCAGTGATGCTGTCCCCCACGATCAGGGCCCAGGGTTTAAGCTGGGTGTCTTCTTGCCATGGCTTGCTGTCCGCATCGACGCGGATTCCGGTCAGGCGGAGACTGTTGGTGCCGGACTTCCCCGGGGAACCCCACCGGTCCTTTTGTTCCGACTTTTTCAAATACAGCGTGAGACTGTGTTTCCCTGGACCGCTCAGCGCGGGAAGAGTGATCATCGGCGCACAGGGGACATCGCCCGACCAAACTCCGTCCAGAGAGCAGGCCAGGATGGGAGGCCTCGCCTTTTCTGGAAACGCCGACGTGTCCAACAGGAGAGTGGGCGCCACTTTGGCGTCCTGGGTTTCCCAGGTGATCCTCACATAGGCACCCGGATTCCAGGTTTCCCGGAAAGCGCTGCCCTCACGTCCATCGTCACCGACCCAGTTCGCCGGAGAAAAGGCAAACGCCCCGGAATCCACCTGCAAAACTGTGGAGGGAGCCGCTCCAGCAGGGGATTCAGCCCGGAGCGAAGCTTGTCCCCGGGAAAAAAGAAGCACCAGAAAAGTCAAGAAAAGTCGGTTCATCCCGCATCATAGCAGTGGGCCACGCTCCGGCACCAAGGGAAATTTCAGGCCCCGGAATCAATGTGGGGGTCCCTTTGGCCAAACACTGCCCAGGAGAGGAGCCTTGCCCGGGTTTCTTTCGCAGTCGGCATCCCGCAGGGCTACTTGGTGCGGAACAATTCACTCTGCACGACGGAATGAATCAACTCCCGCATCGCATGGTCGTGGGCCTTGGATCCCGCAACCAGACGGTCGATTTCACTGCGGTCGGAGAAGCCCATTTCGCGGCCGGTGCCGAACACGAGCAGTTTTTCCAGTATGCAACGGGCGACCCGATCCTGGCTGGAAAGCAGCAGCTTTTGAAATTCCTCAAAGTTCTCGAACCGGGCTCCTCCACTCAATTCACCGGAAGCATCCACCGTTGGTCCAAGCCGGTAGCGAACCTTGCGCCCCTCTATCCGGAGATCCACGGGATCGCCTTCCCCAGCGCTGCGAAACCGGTCACGCCAACCTCCGATCACGTCGAAACTCTCCAGCGCAAATCCTGGAGGATCGATGATGCGATGACACCCGTTGCAGGTCTCCGAGGACCGGTGTTTGTCGAGGATCTCCCGCATGGTTTTGGCTCCACGGATGTCGGGTTCGACGCCGGGAACGCCTGGCGGCGGTGGAGGCGGCTCAATGCCGAGAATCCGATCCATGACCCAAACCCCGCGGATCACCGGTGAGGTGTTGGTGCCGTTGGCGGAAACCTTCAAAATACTGGCCTGCGTCAATATCCCGCCGCGATGGGAGTTCGTGGGTAATTTCACCTTCTTCAGGGCCAAGCCTTCCACTCCGGGGATACCATAGTGCTTCGCGAGCCGGGCGTTGAGCAAGGCAAAGTCCGAATCGATCAAAAGGGAGAGGCTCAGATTGTCCCGGATCAATTCCGTGATGAATCCCCGGGTTTCCCGCAGCATGGAGTCCTGCAACAGTGAGTCGAACTCAGGATAGAGCTGCTTGTCGGGTGTGGTGAAGTCGATTTCACGCAGGTTGAGCCAACCATCGGTGAAATCGGTGACAAAGCGCTCCAGTTCCGGACCATTGAGCAACCGCTCGATCTGGGCCCGGAGCACCCCGGGTACTCCCAATTGGTGAGTTTCCGCGAGAGACAGCAATTCGGAATCTGGTGCAGAGCGTGTCAGGAAGTAGCTCAGGCGCGAGGCGAGGGCGTGGTCATTCAGCTTTCCTGCAGGCTCCTTCAAAAAGAGAAACTCCGGCGAACTCAGCACGGCGATCCCGGCAGTGCGCATGGCGTCCAGAAAATTTTGATTCAGGGAGAATTCGGCATCGAACAAGTGGAGGTAAGGAGACACGTCCGTGGCGGTCACGGGCCGTCGCAGGGCGGCAGAGAGGAGAGCCGGCAATGCCTTGCGGGATTCCGCTTGGGGATCAGGGCTATCGGCAGTGAGGACAGGTTTGTAACCCGGTTTGCCTTTCATCCAGGGCTTTTCCGGAGCCAGTTCCTTCAAGACCGCCCCTCCCAGCAGCATCTGGCGCCCCCTCGGGGGCCATTCACTGACCAAGGGTCCTTCCAGCGTGATTTCCAGGATGGCCATGCCTTCACCAGGATACTTCTCCGGCCCATCTTTGACAGGGGAGTGTCCATCGGGACCATTCAAGCCTTGCGGGCTGATTTTGATCCCGTCACCCTCATTCAACCACAGCATGGTTTCGATAGTGGCGGGCCGATCGACCGGCACCTCGTGAAAGCTGCGGATGTCCTGAACCCCGCCTCGTCCAAAGTTGCCCGTGATCAGGGCAAAAACAACGGGCTCACCGGTTTGGTAGCCATAGCCGGAGATGCGCAGCTTGTGGTTGCCGGCCTTCCTGATCCGGAGATTCGGAATCTGGGTACTGGGAAAGCCACCTTCATTGAAAACCACCACCGCTCCATCGTCACGCTTCAGCCAGTGTTTGCCAAGGTTTTCCAAATTCCTGCCCACCTCCAGAGTGAAGGTCGCCGTGGTGCTTTCCGGGGGTTCATTGCCGACCAGTGTGGCATTCAGGGCCAGCTCCGCAGCCTCCATGTAGCGCTGCATTTGCATGCCGGAGATCGACAGGGCCTCCCCGACATTGTCGAAGCCATGGGCACGCCCATCCGGTGGCAAAAGGTCGATGACATCCACCCGGACTCCGAGGAGGTCATTGATCGTGTTCTGGTATTCCCTCCGGTTCAACCGGCGGAGCACGGTCCCTTTTCGGGCCATGTCTTTGGCGGTCAAATCGACCCCAAGAGTGGACAAAAAGGTTT
>JADZAX010000409.1 GCA_020852405.1 Verrucomicrobiales bacterium | reverse complement strand
CACATGTGGAGGTTGTGGACCCCGTGTGGCAATTCGTCCGGAGTCGCCAGAAATGGTCCCAGAGGTGCGAAGGTATCGCAGCTTTTGCCTTTGACCCACTGACCGCCCCGCTCGATCTGGAAGGCCCGTTCACTGTAGTCATTGTGGAGCACATACCCCGCGATATGGGCGGGGGCTTCGGCCTCGGAGACGTAGGAGGCTTTCTTGCCGATGACGACCGCCAATTCCACTTCCCAATCCGTTTTTTCACTGCCCCGAGGGATCACCAGAGCGTCATCCGGTCCGCAGAGGGCACTGGTGGCCTTCATGAAGAGGATGGGTTCTTTGGGAGGCTCCTGGCCTGTTTCGCGGGCATGATCGCTGTAATTGAGGCCGATGCAGATGATTTTCCCGGGGCGGGCGACAGGGGATCCAAGACGGACCTCCGCTCCCACCTGAGGGACAGACTCTGCATGCACGGCCACCCAGGCGGCCAATTCCTCCAGATTGAGCGGTTCGGCGAAAAATCCCTCATCCCAGTCCCGGCCGAAGCCGGAAGCGTCAATGCGGGTGCCATCGGCGAGTTCCACGCCTGGTTTCTCGACGCCCGGGGCGCCAAAACGGATGAGTTTCATGGGAAAAAGGAATCGGGTGGTTGAGGTTCAGCGGGCGAGTAATTAGCGGTTCTTTGGCCACTCTGCAACCCGGAAGGGTGAATTATGGCTTGTCGGCCATGCCTTCATCGTGGCTTCTCCTGTCTCAGGGTGGGGATGTTGCCAATCCAAGTGCACAACATGGTTCCGATCAGAGCCATTGTGATGAAGGTTTCACTTCGCCCGGTCAGGACCTTGGTACCGGAAAACCAGGCAGTCAGTGCCAGGAACAGCCCGCCTCCGTAGAGGAAAGCCAAAAACAGGCCGAAGATCCAGCGGCCATTGGAAGATTCGTTGGTGAAATAGAGTGAGGCTGGCATCGCGCCGCACCCCAGTCCCACCCCGAGAAGCCAGAAGGCGGGGGAGTCCCAGAGGATTCCCAGGGTGATGCAGGCGATTCCTGCGAGCAACCCTCCGCCGACGGCGATTCCTTCGGCGCGTTCCCGGGGTTTGAGGGCGAGACGGGCGCTGGGGTCGAGGAGAATCAGGAAGTGCCCGATTCCCGAGGCCAGCCAGACCCAGAGGACAAAGATCAGGTAGGCGGTGATGAGCACCGTGGAGGCGAGGGGATGGATGGTCTGCAGGACTTTGCTGCCCAGATTCACCGCCAGGATCAGGCCGATGATGAGGGCCCAGCGTGTTCCTGACTGGATGCGCTGCATGAAAAAGTGGTAGCGCAGGTAGAGCCGATAGAGCCAGGAACGGGCTTTGAAGCTCTCGATCAGTCCTTCGCGGGCCGCATCCAGACTGGCGTCGAGGCGGAGCGATTCGCGGAAATGAACCTCCGCCTGTTGATGGTCGTTGCTGCGCAGGCAGGCCCATCCGGCATTGAGATGGGCGAAAGGACTGTCCGGAGCATCCGCGAGAAGGGTCTCGACGGCGACAGAGGCCTCCACATTGCGCCCCTGATACTGCAGGGCCAGGGCCAGCAGATTGCGCGCCGAAGTGTTGTCGGAATCGAGCGACAGAGCTTTGCGGGCGGCCGCTTCCGCGTCTGTCCATTTCTCCTGCACCAGCAGGGCCTCCGCCTTCACCGTATGGTTGAAGGATCCATCGGGATCCAGGCCGATGGCCTGATCAGCGGCGGCCGAGGCATCCCGGCCTCTGGCCAACCGGCTCAGGATCAGGGAGCGCAGCGCATGGTTGAACGCATGGTCGGGTTCCAGCTGGATGCAGCGGTCGATGGTTTCGAGGGCCTCCCTGCGGCGCCCTTCCTGAGGGAGCAGGCACAGGGCGAGTTCAATGTAGGCCTCGGCCTGGTCGGGAGAGGCTCCGATGGCTTGTCGGAAGTAGGCTTCCGCGTCGGGGTAGCGTCCTTGCTCGCGGAGGAGCCGACCGCGGAGAATGTTGTCTTGCATTGATGGGGGCGAGCGCTGCGGACAGGGAGAGCCAGTGGGGGCTACTTTTTCAGTCCGAGGTATTCGAGGATGTCATCGTAAAAGCCGCTTTGGTTGGCGTAAAGCGCGTAGTTCTTGGCACTTTCGAACCATTTACGGGTGGAAGGTTTGACCTGCTTGCAGGCCAGCAGGAGCTCTTTCTGCGTGACCGGGACGATTTTTCCGGTCTTCATGGCCTCGGTGAGAGCGGTTTCAATGGATTGGTCGAAGACCGCCTTGAGATCGGCACCAGAAAAATCCTTCGTCTTCCGGGCCAGAGCAGCCGCATCGATCCCGGTGGTCGGCTTCCCTTCGGAGAGTAAGCGGATGATTTCCTCCCGGGCGGGTTCATCCGGAGGAGGGACGAACAGAATCCGGTCAAACCGTCCCGGGCGCAGGAAGGCGCTGTCGAGATGCCAGGGCGCGTTGGTGGCCCCGAGGACCAGCAATCCGTCGTTGGAGCCGCTGGTTCCGTCCATCTCGGCAAGAAACTGGTTGATGAGGGTCCGTCCGGCCGACGTCCTCATGTCTTTCCGGTCCGCCGCCAGCGCGTCGACCTCGTCAAAAAACAGGACGCAGGGCGCGTTCCGGCGTGCCAGGGCAAAGATTTCGTGGAGCTTTTCCTCGCTTTTGCCGATCCACATATCGAGGATCTGGTGCAGTCCGATGGAGAGGAATTTGGCTTTTATTTCCCCCGCAGTAGCCCGGCTGATCAGGGTTTTGCCGCATCCGGGTGGTCCATAGAGGAGCACGCCTCCCCCGGCTTTTTTGCCATAGGCTGCGAACAGATCCTTGTTCTGCATGGGGTAGAGGATTTTCCTGCGAATGTCCTCTTTGACCCTGTCCATGCCTCCCACTTGGGCAAAAGAAATGTCGGCTTTTTGGACAAATTCCCGCTCCATCTCGGCGTCGCTCTCTTCATCGGGATCGAGGAAAAAATCCTCATCTTCCTCTTCGTTCTCATCGTCGGGCTCGTAATAGGCTCCT
>JADZAX010000408.1 GCA_020852405.1 Verrucomicrobiales bacterium | reverse complement strand
GGGAGTGCGGTCGCCAGAGAATTTCCAGGAAACCAGCAGCTTGACCGCGAGCCGAAAGGTGTCTTCTCGATTGCCCGCAAGATCCGCAATACCAAGTTCATTTGGCTGGTCTAACCGGAATGGAAAAGCGCAGGCTTCGGAATCTACCGCCGACTGTCCCTGCGATTTTCTCTTGCCATGGACTCGAGCTTCCAATGCCATGGGAACTGACATGGCAAAGCCGAGAACTACAGCGGCACTAAAACCTGTCTTGAGTGGATAGGCAGATGTTTTCATGGAAGACTCGAGGCGAAAAAGCAAGCGCCGGTTCACGCTCATCGGTTCTGATCCAAAGTTCATCGGAGGCTCCAACCGATTTTTTGGACCACCTCTTATAAGAGATTGAATCCATTACTGAAAGTTAATTGATTTCATCACCCAATAGCTTTCAGTAATGGATTTTTTTCTACATGAATTTGCAACGAATGAGTCACTTTCTGGCCGTGGTGGAAGCCGGAAGCATGGGACGTGCCGCCAAAATGGTCAGCCTGACCCAGCCCGCTCTGAGCAAAAGTATTCAAAAACTCGAGGATCAGCTGGGGTTCTCCCTGTTCGACAGAATGGGAGGGAGTCTGACACTGACCCCGCTCGGAAGCGAGTACCGCAACCGGGCCTATGCTCTGGCCACGCATGCTCTGGAAATGGAACGCGAAATGGAACACCTCAGAGCTGGCAGAATCGGTGTCATCAAGGTTTATTGCGGGGCCACCGTTGCGGAAACGGAGATGCCCGCCGCGCTGTCCCGGCTAGTCAACAACCATCCAGAGGTTCATGTCGAGGTCCAAGTTGGGGACATCAAGGACATGCCGGATTTGCTGAGGTCTCGACAGATCGATTTTGGCGTCGGCGAATACATCAACGTCCTGGATCAAGCGGACTTGGCGACCATTCCGCTGAAACCGCAGGAAATCGTTTTTGTCTGCCGGTCTGGCCATCCCTTGACGGAATCCCGCAGGAGACGCATTGCCACGGCGGACTTTTTTTCCTATCCACTAGTAGCCACCGGTCTCCCGACCTGGGCCGCGCAATGGCTCCGGGAACACCATCCCGACCACAGCGGGGAGGAGCTACTCTCGGTCAGGTGCAACCACTATCCCCTGCTCAAATCGATCCTTCTTCAAAGCAACGCCGTCAGCGGTGTTCCGGAAGGCGTCGTCAGAACTGAACTGGAAGCCGGAACGATGGTAAAGCTCGCTCTCGACGCCCCTGCTCTGGTGAATCGCCCCGGGATTCTCCACCTGCGGAATCGTCAACTCTCCCCTGCCGCGCAGAATCTCATCGCAGTTCTGACAGGCTAAGGAAGCAGGTTTTCACAACATTGTTCCGATCCAAGGCAGGCTGGCCTGCCTGATTGCGCTTCCCTGCCACCCGCTACTTGACCTTGACGACGTGTGCGATCAGACCCGACTATTACATCGCATGAAGCCTTTTTTGATTTCCCAATCAGGATTTCTCACGCTATTACTGGTTCCCTCGATGCTCTCCGCATCGTGGCTCACCGTCGCCGCTGCAGAATGGAGTTCCTGGCGGGGACCTTTGGGTGACGGCACCTGGGTCGATGCGCCGGAACTGGACCGCGATCCCCCCGAACCGCCGACAGTGCATTGGCGCCAGGACATCGGGAGCGGCTATGCCGGAGTGACCGTGGCCGGAGGACGGGTCTACACCATGGACCGACAGGGCACGCTTCCCCAAGTTCGGGAACGGGTCCTCTGCTTCAATGCGGAATCCGGTGAACCACTTTGGGAACACTCGTGGGATGCCAACTACACCAAAATGGAATACCCCAGTGGCCCCCGGGCCTCCGTCCTGGTGCATGAAGGCAAAGCCTATGCCCAGGGCGCCTCCGGACACCTGCACTGCCTCGATGCCGTCACGGGAGGGGTCCTCTGGTCGCTCGACTATGTCGCCGGGCTCGGAGGCAAGCGCCCCACCTGGGGCTATGCCGCCACACCGGTGATCTGGAAAGATCTGCTGCTCCTCCAACCCGGCATTCCGGATGGGGGAGGCTACCTCGCAGTCCGTCCTGGAACGGGCGAGGAAGTCTGGAGGACTTCGGCGGATCCCGCCGGGTATTGCACCCCGTATCTTTTCCGTCACCAAGATCGGGATATTCTCGCCCTTTGGACCCCGAAACACCTCCATTTGGCCGATCCTGACACCGGAAAGATCCATTGGAGCCACCCCTATGAGATCACTTACGGAGTTTCCATCGCCTCCCCGGTCTACCACCAGGGATTGCTACTGATCAGTGGCTACTGGCACGGGACAAAAACCATCCGCCTGGGAGAGGGGCTCGCCGATCACGCGCTGGCCTGGGAGGAAAACACCCACCTGCGGGGACTGATGAGCCAACCCATGGTCAAGGACGGCATCGGACATCTTCTCGACAAAGAAAACGGCATCACTTGCTTTGATTTTGCGACGGGACGCCGCCTCTGGGACGACGCACACGAGGTCACCCCCGCCGGTCCGGGAGGGAAAAATCCGCAGTGCAGCCTGATCCGGCTGCGCGACAGCAATGACTTCCTCATCCTCAATTCCGAAGGCGAACTCCTCCTCGCCACCCTGGATGCCACCAAAGTGACCGTAATTTGGCGAGAGCCTGTCATTGGCAGCACGTGGGCACATCCGGCCTGCAGTGGCAATCGAATCTATTTGAGGGACGATACCGCGCTGGTCGCAGTGAATCTCCCCATCGCAAAGTGAACAACTCCTCTTTTCCAGACGTTTCCGGGTTTGACATTCCCCCCGCGCCACTCCACGGTGGCGGCGAATCGCCCAGAATGAGTATCCACGCGGAATCCAGCCAACAGTTGGGAAAATCCTCGCCCGCCCTGTCCCCTTTCGACTTCCTCAAAGAGGAGTTGGACGCCGTGGACCATTGCATCCGTCAACAGGCGCTGGCCTTCGACCCCGCGGTCGAACCCTATGTGTCCTATGTCCTCAACAACGGCGGGAAACGCATCAGACCGGTTCTGACACTGCTGTCCGGAGGCGCCACCGGAGGCATTCACGAGGATCACCACAAGATGGCTTCGATTCTTGAATTGATCCACATTGCCACTCTGGTCCACGATGACATCATCGACGGAGCCGAAATCCGCCGCCAGGCCCCGACGGCCAATGCCAAGTGGGGCCCCGCCTTGAGCGTGCTCCTCGGCGACGCGCTCTTTGCCCATGCCCTCACGCTGGCGTCGGAGTTTGACGACGCCTCGGTCTCCCGCAGCGTCTCCAAGGCAGCTTCCGACGTTTGCTCCGGCGAAATCATCCAGACCCGACGCCGCTTCGACTTTCTCCTTTCCCGGGAAGATTACTTCCACATCATCCGCATGAAGACTGCGGCCCTCTTTGCCGCCGGCACCGAGTTGGGAGCCCGCCTCAACGGACAACCCGCCAGTGTTCAAGCTTCCTTGCGGGATTTTGGTTTTCATCTCGGCACGGCCTACCAGGTCTATGATGACTGCCTGGATCTTGTCGGTGATGAAAATGCGGTGGGCAAGACTCTCAGAACCGACCTCAACAAAGGCAAGCTGACCCTGCCCATCCTCAATCTCCTGGCCCGGGCCACCGAGCGCCAGCGCGAGAAACTGCACCGACTGTTCCTGCAACGGGAACCCATCGACGTCTCGGCCTTGGCCAATATCGCCGATTACGAAGGTTCCATCGAGAGTGCTTTGGACACCGGCTTCGGGTTTGTGGAAAAAGCCCGGGAGTGTCTCGGGGTTCTTTCCGGAGGTCCCCACGCCGATGGTCTCCACCATCTTTGCGATCTCCTCGATACCCTCCTCAGAGCCTGTCGCGAGCACTGACCGGCCCACAGCGCAGCCCCACCACGACGTGAATCGAGTAGCCATTTATCCAGGAACCTTCGATCCCGTCCACAACGGCCATGTCGATGTCATCCAGCGGGCGACGCGGCTCTTTGACACCGTTCTCGTGGCCGTGGCCTCGAGCCAGGGCAAACAACCGATGTTTGCCGTCGAGGACCGGGTCGCTCTTGTCGAAACGGCCACGGCCCATCTTAAAGGAGTGCGCACCCTTGCGTTTGACGGACTTCTCGTGGACCTCCTGACCCGGGAGAAGGCACGAGTGATCGTCCGGGGACTCCGGGCAATATCAGATTTTGAATATGAAATGCAGATGGCGCTGGCCAACCGTCAGATGCAGCCGGACCTGGAGACGATCTTCCTGATGCCCAGCCAGGAACATATTTTTCTCAGTTCCAACATTGTGCGCGAAGTTGCCCGGTTGGGTGGGGACAGTTCCCAATTTGTCCCCAACAATGTCGAAAAAGCCCTTCGCGCCCGTTTCCGGAAAACCTGAGACCCTTCTCAAAGAACTCCGGACATCCGGTCTTCGATGGCTTTGGTGAGGACGTCCAAGCGGATCGGCTTGGCAATCATGACCTGATCGCCACTCGAAACGACCGCATTCTCTCCAGTCTCATCGTTGGAAACGAGCGCCGTGATGATGAGAACGGGAACTTTGCTCAGCAACGGATCCTGTTTCAAGGCCGCGCTGATGTCCCCGCCATCCAGCCCCGGCATCACCACATCCAGCAGAATGATGTCGGGCTTGAATTCCCGAGCCGCCGCAATGGCGTTGGAGGAAACATTGACAATCCTGGACTCATAGTTCCCGGTATCGTCCAGATTGATTTTCAGGACCTGCGTCAACGCAACGTCGTCATCGATGATCAGTACTCGTTTCATAATCTATTGGGTTTCAGTTTGACTGGCTGAGTGAGGTTTCTGGATTCAGGAGACGGGAGCCAGCCCTCGGGGTCGCCCCATGCCTTCAACACCATGCGGACCCTGAGCCCGCGGGGATTTTCGACATTTTTCAGCTCGAGATGACCGTGGTGCAAATTGACGATGTTTCTGGCCACCGACAACCCGAGACCGGTCCCCTCCCCGGTTGGTTTCGTCGTGTAGAAAGGATCGAAAAGGCGCGAGAGCTTGTCCTCCGACACCCCGCCTCCTTGATCGAGAATTTCGACCACCACGACAGGGTCCCGGACGCGAAGCTGAGACCATTGCCGGAGCCCCTCATCGCGTTCCATGTTCGGGAGTCGGTCCCAGAATGTGCGGACGGTGACAGAGCGGTCGGCAGGGCCGTTGGCCGACATGGACTGGATGGCATTCATCACCAGATTGATCACCACCTGGACCAACTTGCCAGAGTCGGCACGGATGGAAGGAATCGTCTCCTGAAGCTCCTCGATCACCTGAACTTTAGTCCGGGTGATTTCGTGCTGCATGAGAGCCAGGGCATTACGGATGATGGCATTGATGCTGGACTCCTTGAGCAGCAGATTCTGATCCCGGGAGTAGTCGAGCATTCCGTTGATGATCCTCTCGGCGCGGGTCACCGCTTCCTGCATGTTTGAAATGATCAACAACCCTGTTTCTCCGATCAGACCCCCTTTTCGCTGAAAGTAATCCAAGCCCATCTGTATGGTGGCCAAAGGATTTTTCACCTCATGGGCCACACCGGCGGCGAGACGTCCCAGGGAGTCCAACTTTTCCGCCTGAATGAGCTGCATTTGCGCGGTTTTCAATTCCTCGGAAGCCTTCTGCAACCGGTTGTTCATCTCCTCCATCTCGGTCCGGTTGCGCTGACGCTCCATGGCGAAAAGAATGGAACGAATCACCAGATCGGCGCTGAGGGAATCCTTGGGAAGATAATCCTGGGCTCCGCTTTGGACCAAAGATACCGCCATTCTTCGGTCGGAATTGCCACTGAGAATCGAAACCGGAGTCGTCGGTGCCACTTCCCGGATTCGGGAGAACGTTTCCAGTCCGGAGGAATCCGGGAGATTCAAATCCAACAGCACAATATCGAAGTTTGCCTTTCCATCATCGACGAGCAGCTTGGCAACAGCCTCCGCCAAGGAAGTGGCCCGATGCAAAACCGGCCGTGGATCCAAGTCCGATTCCTTGAAGGCCTCGCGCAGCAGCAGGAAATCTCCGTCATTGTCCTCCACGCACAGGATTTGCAGCACCTTCTGGGGCTCCGTGGGGGTGTCCGTCAGAATCGCGGAAGGAATCATAAGGTTCCTTTCTTCGGAGGAAGTCCATTTCTGCCGTTGGGCAACATGGCGGTCTGCCACCAAAACTCAACGATCCGCTTCACCATTTCAAAAAAGTCGTCAATATCCGGTGGTTTCACCAGATAGCAGTTGGCAAAGAGCCGATAGACCTGCTCGACATCATCCGGGGATTGGGAGTTGGTGACGACGATGACTGGTATCATGGCCAAATCCGGGGAGGCCTTGATCTCACGCAGCACCTCGCAGCCATTTTTCTTGGGCAGGTTCAGATCGAGGAGAATCAGATCGGGCAGTCCCACCTCCAAGAAGCGCCCGCGCCGGAAAAGGTACTCACTGGCCTGCTCCCCATCGGTCACCACAAAGAGGGTGTGGGGAACTTTGGATTCAGCAAAGGCCTCGCGGGTCAACCTGACCTCGGCCGGATTGTCTTCAACCAACAAAACTTGAATCCCCCCGTCCATGATCACTTGGATACCAAACTAAGACCTCAATCACTAACTATTAGTATACAATGGCAAAACTGACAAGAGTTTCTCAATTTTGTCGCTCACCGTCGCCCAATTTCCCGCCTTTTTCACCATTTGAGAGAAAAGCCGGGAGGATGAAGCGAAAAATACTGCCTTTTCCCGGCTCGTTGATCCCGCAAATACTGCCCCCATGGCGCTCCACCACTCTTCGGCAAAGTGCCAACCCAATACCGCAACCCTCATCCTTTGCATTCTGATCCAATCGTTGGAAGATTTGAAAAATCCGCTCTGCCTGTTCAGGTGGGATTCCTGGTCCATTATCTGATACCGAAACCTCCCAAAAGGTGCCCAAGGGCTTGACAGTGACACTCACTTCCGGCTTCCTGTTTTTGACAAACTTGAGGGCATTTTCAAAGAGATTCTGAAACACCAGGGTCAGTTGGTCCGCATCCGCAAACACATCGGGAAGTTCCTTCGGAATGTCCATCAACGCGTTTTTGTCTTTGATCGTCAGGGAGAGATTCTGCAACGCCTGGCCAACCGGCACCATCAGGTTGACCTTTCCCATTTGGTTACCCCGGCGCTCAATCCGGGAGAGTTTCAACAGCCCCTCAATCATCCGCCGCATTCTCTCCGCCCCTTCGACGGCATGGTAAATGTAATCATCCGCATCAGCTCCCAATTTGCCTTCGTAGCGCTTTTTGAGCAGTTGCACAAAACTGGTGACCATCCGGAGAGGCTCCCTCAAATCGTGTGACGCGATGTAGGCAAACTGCTCCAATTCGGCGTTGGAACGCCGGAGATCTTCCTCCAAGGCCTTGCGTTGGGTGACATTGCGGGCCACCGCAAAAATTTGATTGCCTTCCTCATCGGCTGTCGCGTTCCACTCCAACCACAAATAATGACCGTTCCGGTGACGATACCGGTTTTCGAAACTGACCACCACAATGGCCCCCTTCAAATTGGCCACGGCCTGGTAGGTCTTATCCAGATCATCAGGATGAATCCAATCGAAAAAGGGTTTGCCCAAGAGAAGATCCTCATCGTAGCCGAGAGTCTGGGAAAACGCGGGATTCACTTTTTTGAAGAATCCGTCCGTTCCCGCGATGCAGATCATGTCCAAGGACATTTCGAAAAATTGTCCGAGTGCCCGGCCAGCCTCCTCAGCCGCGGCCCGAGCTTCCAGCAGGGTGGCATGTAGAGCCTTCTGGTCCGTCACATCATCGGCCACGCCGGTCCAACGGATCACGTTGCCGATTTCGTCCTGCACGGGAAAAGCCCGGTCACGGATCCAGCGAACCCTGTTTTTTTCATCCAGTATTCGGTATTCCTCATCGATCTCGCGTGTGGTGGCCGACGGATGCAAGGCACCCAAAAAACGTGGGCGATCCTCCGGCACGACTGAATCGATCAGGCGCCCCGGATTTTCGCACAAAACCTCCGGGCGTTGCCCCCAGATTTCTTCAGAAGCGGGGCTGACGTATTCGAACTTTTGCCCATCCGCGCTCCTGATCCAAAACACCTCTCGGATATACTCGGCCATTTGGCGGAACCGGTGCTGACTCATCCTCAGTTCTTCGGTCCGCGCCACGACCTCCTCCTCGACCCGGAAGGTGAATCCGGTGCCCAATAACAATAGGGCCCCAAAAAGCGAAGTCACCATCAGGACGGCAACCTGCACCCCCGCAACGCGCCATGGCAGACGACCAAGGAGATGCTCAACGTCGGGGGAGAACTCAAATGCCCACCGCCGACCGCCAATATCGATGATTTCATTCATCTGCCGCAGCATTCCGGGAGGGGTGGAGTTCTTAGCCACCGCCCGACTCT
This sequence comes from Verrucomicrobiales bacterium, assembly GCA_020852405.1. Classification (GTDB taxonomy): domain Bacteria; phylum Verrucomicrobiota; class Verrucomicrobiia; order Verrucomicrobiales; family DEV007; genus JACKQE01. The sequence goes on along the minus strand of JADZAX010000408.1, from coordinate 8,355 downwards.
GGTAAATGGGCTCGTTGGACGACCGATCATCCAGGTCTGTGACCTGCAAGGAGAGAATCGGACTCGCGTCGAGCCGTTTGATCAGGGCCCCAAAGAGTTGCTTTGCGTCGATCGCCCCGACGACTAATCCGGGAGGCCCCTGCAAAGGGAGGCGGTCGGTGACTCCTGGGAGCCTCTGCACGGGAAGACACATCAACAACCGAATCTCCCCGGATTTTTGATCACGCAAGGGGGGCGATATCCACAAGGTTCCGGTCTGCCGGTTGGCCTGGATTGCTTTCCACAAGAGAGGATTGTCAGCAAGGTCGGAACCAATCCATTCGACATTGGGTATCAGGGGTTCGATGAAGAATAATGGGTATCGGAAAGGAAGCCCGTCGGTGTGGGTGCCCTCCTCCGGGCCATCGTGGCCTTCTGTGGTAACCGGCAGTGGGTGGGACTGGAAATTTTCCAGAAGGTCGCGCACAGGATCCCCAGTCGAAAGTTGCAGAGCCTCCTCCTTGGCCTCATTGATCAAATCCGGCAAGCCACCCTCGCTCGTCTCCGGTGACCAGGCGAGGAAGACAAATCCTTTCAGCCGGTTTAGGGTTCTTTTGGTGAACGATTTGAATTCATTCCGGGTCACTGCGGCACTGCTCTCATAAAGCCCGCGCACGGATTCCAGTCCTTCTTCCTGGGCCGCCACTTGTTGCTCGATGGCCGCAAACAAGCGCAGTGCCGCCTCGTCGATGTTGCCCTGCATTTGGCGCACCTCCAATTGGCTGACGTAGGCAAGGAGGGAGCCTCCGGCAACCAGGGAAATGGCCATGGCCCGAGCCACCAACCACCGCCGCTTTTTCCAAACTTCAGGCACTTGCCCGGAACAAATCAGGAGCAGGGGGGCGAGCATCGACACGCCGGCGGCCTGGGCGAGGAAATGGGCTATCCAGACGAAGATCCGCATTTCGGCGTGCACTTTCCCCAGAACCGACCAGCCCAGCACCGTAACGGTGGCCGCCACCACCGGGCCCACCACCACTCCGCCGACCATGAAGAGCGTCAACTTGCGCAACTTGTCGAGCGGATCCGGCCATCCCACCCATCTGCGGATCAGGCCGGCACTCACCCAGCCCCCGGAGACGATGCCTACGGCCCCAACAAGCGCAGCGGGAATCACCTCCCCCGGCCCACCTTGATGTCGCAGGAGATAGGCGTAACCGCAAAAACTCCCCAATGTCACCGCCGGCCAGACCCTGCCTCCTAAACAAAGCAGCGCCACCAAGGCCAGTCCATTTGGAAACCAGAGGGGGGTCCAAAAAGAAAGGAAACCACCCAGCTTGGCACAAATGAATCCACCCAGGAAGACCCCCAAAAAACACCCTGCCTGCCATAGCAGCAAGTGCCCCTTTTTCAACGAGGCGTCCTGTGACGAGACCACACTCTTTGATTCATCCTCCAAAATATACCACCCCTTCTGTTTGTTTTGTCGTCCTATCTGGACCGGAAATCAAACCATTTTCAAACTATCCGGTGATGGCTGCGGTGAAACATCCCTTTTTGGGACATCGTTACCCGGGGCCATTCTGCCGAACGGCCCCGGGAATCGGGCAAACTCCGCAAAAAGGTTTCTCATTGTCCTTGTTGACAGGCGCCCACGCCATCGCTCATGCTACCCGAGCATGAGCGAACTCACCGCCAGCCTCCCACCAAAGCCCCCCCCTCATCCCGCCGCCCGATTGCAGGATTTCCCGGACCGCCTCAGCCCGGTTCTGGTGAAGGAGTTACGACAGGGAATGCGGACTTATTTTTTCAGCATCACCTTTATCCTTCTGCAGGCGGTGATGCTTTTTACGGTGTTTGTCGGAGCGACCAACCCTTCCGGCACCTCTCAAACGGTCACCGGCATCTTCTGGTTTTTTGCCTATGCCACGCTGGGAGTGGCCCTGCCATTGCGGGGATTCAGTTCGCTCTCGAGCGAGATCAAAGGGGACACCATGGAACTGATCCGGATGACCCGGATGGGATCATGGGGACTGACCTTTGGAAAGTGGGCTGCCCTGACCAGCCAAATGTTGCTCTTCGCCATCGGTCTCCTGCCCTACATCCTCATCCGCTACTACCTTGGCGGGGTTGAGGTCATCGACGAGTTGAGATTATTCGGTATCCTGGTGTTTCAGTCCGCCGTGACCACGGCCTTCGTTGTCGGCATGTCAACGTTCCGTTCGGTGCTGCTACGGCTTGGCATCATGGTGGGGCTTCCTTTCGCCATATATTTGGTGATGTTGGTGGTGAAGGTTTCGCGGATGGCGAGTTCCTTTACCGCACCGGGGAGCACCACGACTTCCACCGGGATCTCGTTTTCCCCGGATGACCTCGCCGACTGGCGCCTGCTGCTGGCTTCGGGCGCTTTTTCGACTTACTTCTTCCTCGATTTCGGGGCTTCTCGTCTCGCCGCGGAAGCGGTAAATTTCGCCACCCGCAAGCGCCTCCTGACCGTGGCCTACATCGGGCTGATGCTGCTCATGCCCCTCACCGGAATCCCTGCCGGAGCCTGTCTCTTTTATGCCCTTCTGGGAATGGTTTATGCCAGTCTGGACTGCCTAACCGAGGCTCCCGTGATCACCTCCGAGATCATGAGACCTTTCCATGGAGTGCTGCGCCCGGCGGCCTTCCTTCTTTCCCCCGGTTGGCATACCGGCATCTTCTTCGTGCCACTGCTGGCAGGTTTGGTGGTGCTATTCAAAATTACCCATTTTGCCTCCGTCATCATGACTGAGCAGATCTGGACGTTTAGCTTCGCCTTCCTCGGAACGATCACCCTGCCGAGCCTGATCATTCACCTTTTCTTTCATCAGCGATCCAGCTTGACGGGGCATTTTGGCACCTATGTGCTGATCCAGATCGCGCTCTTTGCTCTGACCCTGATCGCTTTCATTTTTGCTTCCGCTCTAGGCCAGACGGAAAAGGCGCTCCTCTTTCTTCCTCTGCCCTCCGTGATTCTTGTGGGATTTGTCGAGGATGCCGCCCGCGCCACCCCCCTTCTGCCAGTTGTTATGGCCCAGGTCGGACTGGCGGTTCTGGTGCCCGCACTGCGAGCGGTTCCTTTATACCGCGCCATGAACAGGGCCGCCCGGGGAACCCAAACCGGGGATCATCAAAGTGACCTCATCTCCCCTCACGTCGGCGATGTCAATCTCTGATCCCCCCATCCTCCCCGGCTCGTGACCTTTCCTCCCGACAAAACCGAACTCGCGACCCTGGCGGCCACCGCGCTGCGCCATGCCGCCATTTTCCGATTGCCCCTGCGCCAAAAAGTCTGGCGTGGTCTGAGCGGCGATTTCCAAGGCGGAGGGGTGGGCAGTTCGATGGACTTTCAGGACCACCGCAGCTATGTGCCGGGGGACGATCCACGCCACATCAACTGGCAGGCCTATGCACGCACGGGGCAGTATTCCATGAAACTCTACCGCGAAGAGGTGCGCCCGGTGGTTGACCTGATTCTGGACATCTCCGATTCCATGACGTTTCTGTCCACCAAGTTGCAGCGTGCGCTGGACCTGTTCTACTTCGTGTGGTCGAGCGCCCAATCGGGCGGTGCGTCCGTGACCGCTACCGTGGTCAAAGCCGGTGCCTATGAGCGATTCTCGGACGACTCGGTCCATTCCCATGCCTGGGCCACCCGGGCGGCGGCCCTGCCCGCAACCGGCCCGGCCGCCATGCCCGATCTTTTCAGCCTCCCCTTTCGGCCTCAGAGCCTGCGCATTCTCATCAGCGACCTGCTCTATCCGGCGCCTCCAGAGACGCTGCTCCGTGCCCTTGTCAGAGGACGCGGACGGGGGCTCATTCTCGCCCCGTTTGCGCCGGAGGACTGCCAGCCGGAGTGGGAAGGCAACTATGAGTTCATCGAGGCTGAGTCCCGGGAAAAGCAGGCCCAACGCATCGATTCCCGCCTCCTCCAGGCCTATCTGGCCGCGTATCAGAAGCATTTCGGAGCCTGGAGAGCCCTCGCCCGCAAATACGATGTCCCGCTCGCCCGCATTCCCGTGGACCGTCCGTTTCAGCAAGCTCTCCAATTGGAAGCCCTTTCCCAGGGGGCGTTGGAACTGCAATGAACCCCGGACCTTTGAACCAACTCCCGGCCCCCCGCTGACATGTTCCCAGGATTCTCCTTCGCCAATCCCCTCGGGTTCTGGGCTTTGCTGGGCATACCGGCCATCCTGTTGATTCACTTTCTGCAGCGGCAGTCCCGTGTCGTCACCGTGAGCACGCTGTTTCTCCTGCAACAACTGCGCCGGGAAAGCGTCAGCGGACGCCGCTTTGAGCATCTGAGGTCCTCGGTGCCGCTCTGGCTGCAACTCCTCATGGTGCTGCTCCTGACCTGGATCCTCACCCAACCGCAATGGGAACGTCCGGAAGCGGTTCATCGCGTGGTCGTGGTGCTCGATGGTTCGGCCTCCATGAGCGCCTTCCGCCCTTCCCTCCAGGAATCCCTCAACCGCGAACTCGGCCGTCTCGGCAAACTGTTCCGCCGCGAGGAGTATGTCGTCCTGGACTCGCGCCGCTTCGGAGAGCCGGTCTTCAACGGCACCGAGATCCCGGCGCTGCTGGAGGCCCTTGAGCAGTGGCGTCCTTTCGGCGCCGGCCATGATTTCACTCCCGCCTTGAGGGTGGCCCGGTCTCTCGCGGGAGAGGAGGGTTCGGTCATTCTCGTCACCGATCACATTCAGGAAATGCTCCCCTACAATGCCGCCCTCATTGCCGTGGGGGAGAAAACAGCGAACGTTGGTTTTGCCGGAGTGAGGTTTGTCGATGAATCAACCCTCACCAGCGCCGGAGAGCAAGCCACCGCGACGGCCCCGGCGGCGCCAGAAAAGCAGGTCTGGTTGGCCCTGATCCGCAACCACGCGGACATCCCCCAGACCCGCCAATGGTTCCTCAGCACCGGACAGAGCCGGACCCAGCCCGCCGAAATCACGCTGGCTCCGGGTGAAATGCGCACGCTCCGGGGGACCTTTCCGGAAGGTGCGGACCATGCCGCACTGCACCTCACCCCCGACACCTTTTCGTTGGACGACGTCCTGCCCTTGGTGCTCCCAAGGCCCAAAAAGTTGACGGTGGCAGTGACCGCTCCCGAGGATCTCTCTCCCTTGCTCCGGGAAGTCTCGGCCACCCTCGATCACACCGGCATTCCGGAGCCCGGCCAGAACGCCGATCTTTCGCTGGTTTCCTACGACCCCTTGGATCCGCGGGAACCTGCGGCGACAGCCATCGTCTATCTGCACCAGGGAGTTTCCGCCCCCGGGGCCTTTCTCAGGGGAGCGGTGGCGGCGGAAAACCATCCCCTTGTCGAAGGTCTCAACTGGCAGGGATTCATCGGTCGTGACTCCCCGGAAATCCCCAGGATCGAGAGTGACACCGTTCTGCTGTGGCAGGGTTCCCGGGCTCTGGTCTTCCTCAGGACTTCCGAAGGCCGACACCAGTTGCTCTTCAATTTCGATTTCACCCGTTCGAATGCGGAACGTCAGCCCGGGTTTGTGGTGCTCGCGCACCGGTTCGCCGAGTCCCTGCGCCGCGACAAAATCGCCCCGGAAACGCTCAATTTCGAAACCCTGCAACCGGTTCCTCTTGCTTGCCTGACCACCGCAGGCGCTCCGCCGCTCCGCATGGAAACCGTGTCCGCCATCCCGGGGGAAGCCACCACGACGCAGCGGGAGGAGATCCCGCTGCTTCAGGTTCCGCTGCTGCGGGCTCCCGATGCTCCCGGCTATTTCACGTTGCGCCAGGGGGAGGCCACCCTGCTCACCGCCGCCGCCCATTTTGCCGACAGCCGGGAATCGGACCTCGGAGGAGCCGCCAGCCTCAGCACGGTGAACCCCGCGGCCGCGAAAACCCGCGCCCAAACCTCGGTGGAGGATTCCCGCTGGCAGCTTTGGCTTCTGGTCACCCTCGCCGCTCTCCTGCTGGCCTGGTGGTTTGTTGAACGCCCCCGCCCCAACCCTGGTGACGTCCAACCCGTCACGACCTGAGCGCTTTCTCTCCGGCCAGCCACCCTTGCCCACCTCCAGCCACCGAACCACCCCTGAAACTCGAAGCCCCCCAGTTCCTCATCCTGATCCCTCTACTGGTTTTGGCGGGCTGGTATTTCCGTCGCCTCAAGCTCTGGCGGCCACTCCGTCTGGCGGCGGTTCTGACCACGATCCTCGCCCTGTGCGATCCGAGATTCCAGCGCCTCCGCAACCAGATGGATCTCTGGGTGATGGTCGATCGCTCCGCCTCGGCCCAGGAAATGGTGGATCAAGACATTGATGAGTGGAAGAAACTTCTGCAGAATGCCAAACCGGGGGCCGCGGATCGATTGCGATTCGTGGACTATGCCTCCGAGGTCGTGACCCAGAACAATGCCGAGACGGCCCTGTATCCCGCCAGCAGGGGAGAAACCCGGACCGCTTTGGCGTTGGAGGATGTATTGGCGCTGGCGGACCGGGACCGGCACACCCGGATTCTGGCATTCACCGATGGCTACAGCACCGAGCCGCTCGGCGGCATCGCGGAGAAGCTGAAATCCTTGGAGATCCCGCTCGACTTTCGCCTCCTCACTGCTCCCCAATCCGCGGACTGGCGGGTCGACCGGCTCGAACTCCCCGCCCGGGCCCAGGTGGGCGAGCCTTACGTCATCGATGTCGCGCTCGCGGGCAACAGTGACGCGGAAATTCCGCTCGTCATCGTGCGGGATGGACAGGAGCTGGGAAAGACTCTGGTGAAGATCGCGGAAGGCAAGGGAACCTTCCGCTTCACGGACCGGCTGGCCTCACCCGGAGGACACCGCTACGAGGTTTCCATCGGCCCCGAAAAGGACGCCTTCCCGGGCAACAACCGCTTCGAGGGCTGGGTCGACATTGTGGCGGGTCCCCGGGTCGTGCTGCTGACCAAGTATCCCGATGATCCGGTGGCGGCCATTCTGCGGGCCCATGGATTCCTGGTGGAAATGCACACCGATGCTTCCCAACTCACGGTGGGCAACCTCGCCGGAGCCAAGAACGTGATTTTCAACAACGTGCCGGCCTGGGAAGTGCCGATCGATTTTCTCAAAGCGCTCGACTTTTTTGTGACCAGCCAGGGAGGGGGGCTCATGATGATCGGGGGAAAGCAGAGCTTCGGAGCGGGAGGCTACTTTGAATCCCCGCTCGATCCCCTGATGCCGGTGGCCATGGAACTGAGATCCGAACACCGCAAACTCGCGGTGGCAATGGCCATCGTGATGGACCGGAGCGGCTCCATGGGCATGACCGTGGCCAGCGGGCACACCAAAATGGCCCTCGCCGATGAAGGCGCGGCACGCGGGGTGGAACTGCTCGGCGACCAGGATCTCGTCACCGTCTACGCCGTGGACAGTTCAGCCCATGAGATCGCTCCGCTGCTCCAGGTCGGCAAAAGCCGTTCCGAACTCGTGAAACGGATCCGCGGAGTGGAGAGCACCGGTGGCGGCATTTATGTCTACACCGGACTCCGCGCCGCCTGGGATTCCCTCAAGAAAGCGCAGTATGGCCAGCGCCACATCATTCTCTTCACCGATGCCGCCGACTCCGAAGAACCAGGTGACTACAAGAACCTGATCGCCGAAATGACCAAGAATGGAGGCACCATCAGCGTGATCGGGCTCGGCACAAAGGCGGACTCCGATGCCGCCTTCATCGAAGACATTGCCAAACGGGGTAAAGGACGCATGTTTTTCACGGAGGATGCGGCGAACCTGCCCAACATCTTCGCCCAGGAAACCGTATCCGTGGCCCGCTCGACCTTTGTCGAGGAAGCGGTCGGCGCGCTCAGCACCGGCACCTGGCATGAAATCGCAAACCGGGATCTCGACTGGCTGAAGCAGGTCGATGGTTACAATCTCAGTTATGTCCGGCCCGGGGATGCCGCGGCCCTGGTCAGCACGGACGAATACAAAGCGCCGCTCGTGGCCTACGGACGCCGCGGCATCGGGCGCAGTGCCGCCGTTTCTTTCCCGTTGGGCGGCGACTTTTCCACCAAGGTCCGTGCTTGGCCCAAGCTGGGAGACTTCGTCCAGACCGCCAACCGCTGGCTCATGGGAGACCCCGTCCCCCCCGGCATCGGTATCCGGCAGACGCTCGACGGATCCGAACTCACGCTGGAACTGCTCTATGACGATGAATGGATCGAGCGCATTGCCGCCAATCCTCCCCGGGCCTTTTTCTCCAAAGGGCTCCATGCCGGAGAAACGTCCGAGCTGACCTGGGAACGCCTTCAACCGGGGCATTTCACGATCCGCACTCCGGTCAAAGAAGGCGAAGTGATCAGGGGATCCGTCCAACTGGGCAAAGTGGCCCTGCCTTTTGGCCCGCTTGTGCTCGG
>JADZAX010000407.1 GCA_020852405.1 Verrucomicrobiales bacterium | reverse complement strand
GGGAGTGGACCGCTCCCACCACTTTGGCGAGATCCTTCTCAAACCGGGCCGCACCCGCCCCATTCTCCATCGCGGCAACCAGCATGCCTCCGGGCTCCACCAGATCCCAGGCATTGGCGAATCCCCCATGAATTTCGTCACGGGCTTTTCCTGGCAACTGCATCACCAACGGCCAGAGCCCCGAAGGAACCTCGCAACGGGCGAAACCGGAGCGGTCCCAGGCATCAGCGAGCCCCTTGTGAGGCTGCCATCCGAGAATCTCCGGCCAGGAACGCAGCAGAGGATGCGGCTCCGCTCCCCAAAAAAATGCACGAGCCGGAGCAGCGAAGGCCCCTTCTCCCGCAAAGCCGAGCAACAAGGTTTCCAATGCGGGATTGATCATCCGGGTTCAGGGCTGACAGGGCAGTTGGAAGGTGTTGATTTCAGCGGGGCTCATTCGGAGAACCCTAGCAGCGGGCAGGGTTTTGCCAAGCGGCAATGCGCTTCTCAACCGGCAGCAACAGGTTACAAACAAGAGGCCATTTTCTAATCGCCAGTCAAACCGATCGATGGTCTGGTTATCTTATGAATAACGAACCCTCTTCCGATGCCGCCGCGGAAACGCACCATGACACTCTCCCATCCCTTATCCCGGCTCCGCCAGAAAGGCCCGACCATGACTCGGCTGCGGACAAAATCATCCGCGACCACGTCGTTTGGTCTCTTGGAGCCGGTCTCATTCCGGTGCCGTTCGCGGACATCGCCGCCGTCACCGCCATTCAAATGGATGCCCTGCAGCAATTGGCGAGCCTCTACGATATTGCCATCACGGAAGCGACCGGGAAACGGTTCGTCACCGCCCTGACCGGCGGGGCTGTCGCCCGACTGGGGGCCAGCCTCATCAAAGCCCTCCCCGGAGTGGGATCGGTCATTGGTGGTCTCAGCATGTCGGCGCTCTCCGCCGCAAGCACCTACGCGGTGTGCCAGGTTGCGGCCAACCATTTCAAAACCAAGGGCGATTTCTTCGAACTCGATCTCGACTTCGCCAAAAAGGCCTACCACGAGGCGCTCGAAAAAGGCAAGCAGTTCGTCAAAAGCCTCGAAGGAGAATCCCCAGAAGTCAAAGCGGAGGCCGCCAAGATTGCCGCCACGCTGCAACGCCTCACCGAATTGCGCGACGAAGGATTGCTCACGGAGGAGGAGTTTGCAGAGAAAAAAGCCCGCGTTCTGTCCCGTGAGACGGCTGCGGAAGACGATATCGCCTGAGTCCCACCACACGTCAGTCAACCGGCCCGCCCCGCCAATCCGATGGTGGCCAAGGAACTGAGTGGCATCAGAACGGCGGCAAGCAAAGGGTTCATGTGACCGGCCAGACAAACCGCGACCACGGTGGCATTGTACCCAAGGGCGAAGCCCACCACCCAGCGGACCGTCCGGCGGCGGCGGCGGGAAGCGTCAAGAAGCCAACGGATGGCGCGCAGGCCCTCCCCGAGAAAGTAAAAATCGCACTTCGTGTCCAGCACCCCCCCGCCGGCCACCGGCGTTCCGGAAATGGCGGCGACATCGAATGCCAGTGAATCATTGGCGCCATCCCCGACGTAGAGGACGCTTCCGGGGTCGTGGGAAGTAATCCAGTCAGCCTTTGCTTGCGGGCTGAGATCACCGAGGATTTCAGCCCCTTCCAGCTCCAACCGCTGCCCCATGTCAGTGACACGGGATTGCGCATCGCCACTCAGAATGGCGAGACGGTACCCCCTGCGGCGCAGGAGTCGCAGTTCCTCTCCGGCATCGGGCCGGAGGGCCTCCTGGAAATTCAGACTGACGACCGGAACCCCGTCGCGGGCAAAGACCACGCGGGCTCCCGTTGGGGCGGAGTCGGTTGTTTCCCCTCCCGGATACCATCCGGGCCGGCCCAGCGACCAGACCGTCCCGCGCTCTTCGGTCCACCACACACCTTTCCCCACCGTTTCCTGGATCTCCTGGATCTCTCCCGGCAGTGCCCCGTATCCCTGTAAGGCACCGGTATGCCTGCCTCCCGCCAAGGCTTCGCGAAGCCCTCTCCCCACTGGATGCCGGCTGTCATGGACTAATCCCCCAAGAATCTGGCGCTCCCGGGGGGAAAGCGCCGTCAGTTGCCCCCGATCCTCAAGAACTGGTGCCTCCCGGGTGAGGGTTCCGGTTTTGTCGAAAACCAACCGTCGCACTGATCCCAGGCGCTGCCAGAGCGCTCCCTCTCTGACAAAGAGCCCCCGACGTCGCAAGGAGGCCAGAACAACCTCTTCAACAAAAGGGAGAGCCACACCGAGAGCACAAGGACAAGACACCACCAGCACCGACACCGCCACCTGGAGGGCAGGGCCGAAGCCTGCGAAGATCTGCCACCAGACATAGCCGCCCAGAGCGATCAGGACCACGGTGGCGAGGTAGGCCTTGAGAAAGCCCTGCATGGGGGAACGGGACTCAGACGTGGCCCGGGGAGCACTGAGAAGCCGGGACAACAGAGACTCCGCGTGCCGCTCGAGGGCACGCAATCGCAAAGGATGACGCGCAACATTGGCCGCGCCTCCGGGAATCTCGGCCCCTGCCGCATAGACCTTTGGCTCTGCCTCGCCATTGATCCACTCCAGACTGAGCTCCGCAACCGGACTTTCGACCACCGCGCGCACCGGGCTGCGGTCACCCGGCGGAAGTTGGAAGACCTCTCCGGACTCGAGATCTTCTGGGCGCTTGCCGGCCAATCCGAAGGGAGTGACCACCAACACGTCAGGAAGGCGCAATCCCCCGTCTCCCAGCCAACGACGGTTCCGTTCCACAGCGGCTTCCTGAAGCCAGCGCCCGACCAACATGAGAAATGGGAACAGGGCGACAAAATCGAAATAGAGCAGACCCTCCACGCCAAGAAACCATCCCAGCAAAGAACCCATCCAGGCACCAAGCAGCCCGAGCGAGATTGGCAAATCCATGTGAATGACGCCCAGCCGGGCCGCCCGCCAAGCTCTGGGAAAAAAATAGCCGCCGCCCACGGCCAAAGCCAACGTTGCAGAACCGGCGGCAATCATCTGGAACAGTCCGGCAAAGGCGAAGCTGGACTCCATGCCCAGATAGCGGGGCAGGCTGAAAGCCATGGCGTTCATGGCCAATGCTCCGCACACCCCGATCCGGGTCAGGAGATCCCGCTGCGAAGAGGTAGCGCTCCCGGTCGCACCAGTGATCGCCCCGGACGGTTCCAGTTCGTAGCCGAAGCGCTGGAGATCAGCCCCATAGGCCGCCACATCGCAGCGCCCGGCTTCCCACCACAGCGTGATGCACGATTGCTGAACATCGGCGACCGCTTTGAGCGCTCCGGGGCGGTCCTTGGTAAAGACCCTTTCAACCAACCAGAGACAGGCCGCACAGGAGAGGCCCCTCAGACCAACGGTGGTTTTGGCCACGTCCGCCTCGTCAGCCTGCTGCTCAGCTTCCTTCCCCGCCTGGGTCAGCCAGCCAAAATCCCTTGCCTGGAAGGCGATACCCTGCACCGGGCGGAGCGTGTTGCCGGAACGCAAATCATAAAAGCGATTCCACCCTTCGCGATTCAGCAGATCATGGACAAATTCACATCCGGAACAGCAAAAGCCGCTGGGCGCCTCTCCCACGCGCTGTCTGACGATGTAGAGTGTGCCACAATGTTGGCAGGAGGCGCGCGTTTCACCGGTTGCCACACGGGTCCCCTCCTCATCAGTCCCCGACATCTGTTCCCGGTCCTTTTTAGCCACCATCATTCCTCGAATAATACGCTGATTGGTCCAGCCAGGATGCCTTGGGCGGCACAAAGACGCCATTGGATCCTGTTGCCACAAGGCAATCCTTCGGTTAGCTTGCTACCCATGAATCTGAACCGAACGATCAAAATAACTCTCCTTGCCTTCTTCCTTGGTACCGGCACGAACGTCGGACTCGGGGATGAGGGCAAAGCCACGGTGCAACATCTCACCGGAAAGGAGTCGGTCAACCTGGTCAATTCTGAAGCCAAGCTGATCGTGGTGGATGTCCGGACTCCGGAGGAATTCGATGAAGGCCACATCAAAGGTGCCCAGAACATTGATTTCAACGGGATTGATTTCCCCGGCAAACTTGCCAAAATCGATCGGGATGCCCCCATCTTGGTTCACTGCCGCAGTGGCCGCCGGAGTCAGGCCTCACTCAAAACCTTCGAGAGTCTCGGCTTCAAAAAAGTGAACCATCTCGACGGTGGCATCCAGGCGTGGGCGGAAGCTGGCGGTGCTTTAGAGCGCTGAATTTTCAACCACTCGATTGGCACAAAAAATCGCCATCCGGTGTCCCCGGATGGCGTTTGTTTTAAACAGTTTTCTCTGCGAATCAGGCTGTTGGCACTTCCTGGATCGTCTTGAGAATACGGCTGGCGATCTGGTAGGGCTCGCCCTGGCTGTTCGGACGGCGGTCTTCCAGATACCCTTTGTAACCGTTGTTGACAAAGCTGTGGGGGATCCGGACGGACGAACCGCGGTCGGCGAGACCGTAGCTGAATTTGTCGATCGACTGGGTCTCGTGGAGACCGGTCAGACGAAGGTGGTTGTCAGGACCATAAACCGCCACGTGCTCGTTCATGTTCTTCTGGAAGGCACCCATGAGCTTCTCGAAGTAATCCTTACCACCGACATCGCGCATGTAATCAGTGGAGAAATTGGCGTGCATCCCGGAACCGTTCCAGTCTCCCCGGATGGGTTTGCAATGGAACTCGATGTCGATGCCATACTTTTCGCAAAGGCGAACCAAGATGTAGCGGGCAACCCACATTTCATCAGCGGCCTTCTTGGAGCCTTTGCCGAAAATCTGGAATTCCCACTGGCCTTTGGCCACTTCGGCATTGATGCCTTCATGGTTGATGCCGGCATCGAGACAGAGGTCAAGGTGCTCCTCGACAATCTGACGGGCGACATCTCCGACGTTTTTGTAGCCCACACCGGTGTAGTAGGGACCTTGAGGAGCCGGGAACCCATCCTCAGGGAAACCAAGCGGCCGACCGTCCTGATAGAAGAAGTATTCCTGCTCGAACCCGAACCAGGCGCCTGGATCATCCAGGATGGTGGCGCGGCTGTTGGAAGGATGCGGAGTGACTCCGTCCGGCATCATGACTTCACACATCACGAGCACTCCGTTCCGACGGGTGGTGTCAGGATAACAGGCAACCGGCTTCAGCATACAGTCGGAACTGCGGCCTTCGGCCTGCTGGGTGGAACTTCCATCGAAGCCCCACATGGGAAGCTCCTCCAGTTTTGGCATTGCGGAATATTCCTTGATCTGCGTCTTGCTGCGCAAGTTTGGCACGGGCGTGTAGCCGTCCAGCCAGATGTATTCGAGTTTGTATTTGGCCATGGTAGGGTTGTTCAACTGGTGTTTTTCTGAATCATTCCCGGGCGTCGGCTGCACCTTAGGGGAGTCAACCTCCTTGCAACACGGGATAACGGGAGAAAGAGCATGTTTCATGCCAGATGCCAATCACTAAAAGTATTTCGATCGCCTCTTTTGCAAAAAAACCAGAGCAATTCCGTTCTTGCGCAGCTGCCTCCCGAGGGCTTCTCTGAGACCAACCATGAAAAAAGAGAAGGACACCGTGCGCTCCACCGTGCGACTGGGCTATGACGGACGGGTGCACAAGACTTTCCGCGGGACCCATGCCAAAGAACGGTTTGAAAACGAAATCAGGGTTTTGAAACATCTCGAAACCCGGAATTGTCCCTTCGTTCCCCGGGTAGTCGAATTTGATCCGGAAAAACTCTATCTGGTGACCACCAACTGCGGGCAGCGGGTGGAGCATCTGACGGAGGGACGGATGGAGGAACTTTTCCAAGAGCTGGAAAACTATGGAGTCCGCCACGATGATCCGTTCCTGCGGAATGTGACCTACAGCCAACAAATGGGGCGGTTTTGCCTGATTGATTTTGAACTGGCAACCATCCTTGACAAGGTGGAACCGTAAAGGCTCACTTACCTCCCCGACATGCCAGACGAGTCCGCCCTACCTCTCAGTTTTTCCGGCGCTCCCAACAACAGCAAAGCCGCCCAGGCGCGCGTCCATTGGTCCGGAATGACCCACCCCGGACGGGTCCGCTCCAATAATGAGGACGTATTCCTCGCCTTGTCCTTCGATGCGCGCGAGGTGAGGTTTCTCGGCAAGTCGGGAACTGCCACACTCGAGGACCAGGATTACATTTTCGCGGTTTCCGATGGGATGGGCGGGGCACGTTCAGGTGAGTTCGCGAGCCGGATCGCCGTGGACAAGATCACCCGGCTGCTTCCCCAAAGTTTCCATCTCGCCAACATGAATCTTGACGCCGGGATGGGTGACGTGCTTTCGGAACTGGTCCACCGGATTCATGCGGAGCTGCTTTCCCTGGGGCAATCCTATGAAGAATGCGAAGGCATGGGAGCCACCCTGACCCTCGCGGTGGTGACTCCCCAGCGCCTTCACTACGCCCATCTGGGAGACAGCCGCCTCTACTACCTTCCGGCCACGGGAGAACCCCTGCAACAGATCACCCACGATCACAGTTACGTCGGCTGGCTGCGCCGCCAAGGACAGCTCAATGAGCGGGAGGCTAGAAATCATCCCCGCAAAAATGTCCTGAACCAAGCCATGGGTGCGGGCCACCAGATCATCGATCCTCACATCGGGGCCATCCGCTTTGAAACAGGGGACCGTTTCCTCCTCTGCACCGATGGGATCATGGACGGACTTTGGGACCAGACCCTGGAAGGGCTCCTTCGCTCGCCCGATGCGGCCCAGGCGGCCTTGCCCCCCGCCCAAAGGATCGTGGAACGTGCCGTGGCGGAATCCGGCCGGGACAACTGCACGGCCGTGGTGTTCGATATCGGCGGTCCAACAACCCCAGACCGGTAAGTCCCCTTCTCGTCACAGGGGATCCAAGGAAAAGGGGGATGGCGGATGCGACACCCCAAAATCACGCAGAAAATCCTGATATTCCTGCTGACCGGAAACGCAGGCTCCAAGGTCTTTCAGCAGACCATCCGCGATGCCGTAGATCCAGCCGTGCACAGAGAGTTCACTCCCCTGGCGCCAGGCATGGTCCACGATGGCACTGGAGCAGACATGGTGGACCTGGGTCAGGACATTGAGCTCGGCGAGGCGGTCCAGCCGGGCGGATTCGACATCCAGGCCATCCAATTCATGGCGATGACGTGCCGCAATCTCGCGCACATGGCGGAGCCAGTTGTCAGCCAGACCATAGGAGCCGTCATGGGGGAACAGCGCGTTTTTCACCCCACTGCAACCATAATGGCCACAGACGATAATGTGGCGCACCTTGAGCACCCGCACGGCAAATTCGATGACCGAGAGGCAGTTGAGATCGGAGTAAACCACCACGTTGGCGATGTTCCGGTGGACAAAAAGTTCCCCGGGAGCCAAATCCACAATTTCATTCGCGGGAACCCGGCTGTCGGAACATCCGATCCAAAGATACTCAGGGCGCTGCTGATTGGCCAGCTTGCTGAAATACTGGGGTTCCCGGGCAAGGATATCCGCGGCCCACTTTTTGTTGTTGGAGAACAAAGAGGAGAGATTTTTCATCATCAATCAAATTTCAAAATGGAACTTCTTTCCAGAACTTGTTCGGGAGGGAAGCACACTCCGCAACCAGTCGGTGCTCCTGCCTTGCATGAAAATCCCCTTGTTTGCAAGCATAGAGTCCGAAACGGACATCCGATCTTTCTCGGGCGTCGCTGTCAACCGGTTCGGACAAACATGGCTTGAAATACCCGCCGGCTGCCATTATTGGTTTCATCCGTGGTCCGGTGGTCACCCATCGGAGGTGTTTCTTTCCCGGGATTTAGCACTCTGCCACGCCCACGACTTTCCTTCATGGTCCACGCGCTGAAAAATCTGATGCTGTGCCTAGCCCTCACTGTGCTGGGAGTCCAGCAGGTTTGGGGAGTCCCCGGAGGCTACCTCTGCGGATGCACCGGGGAACGGTCTCATGCCAGTGAATGCAGTGACTCGATCTGCCATGCCAATGAGGATTCCCACCATTGTGCCGCTGTGCGCGCTGAGGCTCCTGGTGATTCCGGTCACCACCGGCATCTCGAACTCCGGGAATCTTTGATCTTGCGGAACATCTCCTCAGCCAGCTCCCTTCCTCCGGTTGTTTGGCGGGCGGTCCCCTCCCCTTTTTCCTCCTCAATCAAGCCCCCGAAGCACTCCCCTGTTAGGGTGATTGTCCCGCGGGATTTGAAGTCGCGAGGAAGCCCCTCCTCCGGCATTGCGGTGGAGAGATCCATGGTCAGGTTGATTTGAGTTCGCGGGAAAGCCGGTCCCGGCTCCCTTCGTGGAGGTTGCAGATTCGACTTCTCTTTTGGCGTTGCCTTGCGCATTCGCCGTTCCGTCCCCGCTCCCGTTCTCATTTCGATCATTTCCCATGCCCTCACGACACCCCTTCGCTCTGGCGGTGATGTCCCTGACCCTTCTCTCCGCCCATGTGGCGGCGGAGGAGGAGAAGGATTCAGCCCGCAACGCCAACACCATCGTGCTCGACGAAGCCGGCGTCCGCAATCTCCGCATCGAAACGGTGGAGGCGGAAGAATCGGACTTCGAAGAAACCGTGTTCGCACTCGGC
>JADZAX010000406.1 GCA_020852405.1 Verrucomicrobiales bacterium | reverse complement strand
TTCAACTCCATCTCAGCCCCTCCGTCCGGAGTGAATTTGATCTGGATGATCTTCCAACTGCCATCAGGCTGCTTTTCCATCTCGACGACGGCCTGGCCTTTGCCTTTGGCACCGGACAGGCCGGCATTGTAGGTCTTGGTAGTTTCAGTTTCCTGACTGGTGGGAACTCCTTCGATTTTGACATCCGTGCCCAGAGCTTCGGTGATTTCAGGCGATTGCATGGCCTGGCCAATGGTCGCCAACATTTCAAACCCTGACTTCAGATCACCGCCTAACGACTTGGCCCCCTTGTAGGCGCCATACATTAGAAATCCGGCGATGACCGCGACGATCAGAAAGCAGCCACTGCACCCCATGACCCACCATTTGGCGTTGCTTTTCTTGGGAGGATCGAGCGGAGGCGGGAATTGATCATTCATGGCAGGTCAAGGTTTGGAGCTAGCTGGTTAACGGAATCAGTGTAAACTGGGGAATTGGGGCGTCAAGACGGTTTCACCCGATCCCGCGCTCCGCTGCCCAGATGACTGAAGCTCCCTCATCCCAACCGGTCCCCACCGCACGTCGGCTCGCGCTTGGATTGTCCTTGGACGATTGGAAGGCATGGCTTCAGGAGCAGGGAGAGCCGGCTTTCCGGGCCGGACAAATTCTCGGCTGGATCCACCGCATGGGGGTCCGGGATTTCTCGGAAATGACCAACCTCGGATCCCCCCTCCGTGCCCGTCTCGATGAGGCCTTCCTCCTTCGGTCGAACCACATCGCCCAGGTGCAGGGTTCGGGAGATACGACTCGCAAATTTCTCCATCGCCTCCGGGACGGTCGCTATATTGAATCCGTCCTGATCCCGGCGAACCCATCGCTCTATGGGGAAGCGTCCGACCGACTCACCCTGTGCGTCTCGAGCCAGGTCGGTTGCGCGTATGGCTGCCGGTTCTGCGCCAGCGGACTGGCTGGCTTCGCCCGGAATCTGGAGGCCGGAGAGATCGTGGAGCAGGTCCTGCAGGCGGGCGAGGCGGCCCGGGAACGGATCAGCAATCTGGTGTTCATGGGAATGGGAGAGCCCATGGCCAACTACGATGCCCTGCTCCAGGCCCTCCGGATTCTCAATGCCGACTGGGGGGTGGGCCTGGGAGCGCGCCATATGACGGTATCCACGAGCGGGCTGGCTCCCCAGATCGAACGTCTCGCTGAGGAACCGCTCCAGATCCGTCTCGCGATTTCCCTGCATGGAGCCAGCGATGAGGTGCGAGAGCGGATCATGCCGGTAAATCGCAAATACCCGCTCGACCGCCTGTTTGAAGCCTTGCGCTACTGGGCGGAACGCCGGAAGCAGTTCCTCACGTTCGAATACATTCTCATCGAAGGGGTGAACGCGGATCTCGCCGAGGCCGAGCGATTGGCCCGACTGGCCCAGCCGCTGCGGGCCAAGGTGAATCTGATCCCATACAACACGGTGGAAGGACTGCCGTGGGTGCGTCCCGGCGAAGACCAACAGGAAGCCTTTCTGCAGGTGCTGCGACGACGCGGGATCACCGCGACGCTGCGCCGTGAAAAAGGCCACGACATCGACGCGGCCTGCGGCCAACTCCGACTGCGCGAGGAAACCGCCGAGGGACTGGTGGCCCCGCCCTCCTGAACACGGTCAACTCCCCGGCACTGGGACCGTTGGCACGACCGGGACCGGGAATGCCGGGGGAGGTTCCGGCGTTCGCTCGGGTTTGGTGTCGATGGTGCCGGGCACCGGAGGCCGCTGCGGGATGCCACGCTCGATGATCTGGCGCACATGGTTGCCCAGCAGATACCAAATCGCGACCGCCACCAGGAAGGACACGATTTTGGAGCGCCAGTTATGCAGAACGAGCTGCTTTGTCATGTTCGTGACGTTCTTCATCTTCGGTGAAATCGTCGGCAAAGAGCAGTTCGTGAAGACGTTCCGCAAGCTGCTCCCGGGTCAAATCGCGCTCCAACTGCCCCATGTGGGCCAGAGAAATCCCCCCGGTTTCTTCAGACACGATGATGGCCACCGCATCGGACTCATCGGTGATCCCCATGGCGGCGCGGTGACGCAGGCCGATTCCTTTGCCGGAGAGCTCCCGTTGGCTCAAAGGGAAAACACAGGCGGCCCCGAGGATGCGTTCGTCCCGGAGCCGCAGGATGATTCCCCCGTCATGCAGAGGGGTTCCGGGATGGAAAATGGTGATCACCAATTCCGGAGAAAGCCGGCAGTCCAGCGCCACGCCGGTTTCCAGATACTGCTTCAGATCAATGGCCCGCTGAACCGCAATGAGAGCCCCGATGCGCTTCCGTCCGAGGTCGACGGCGATGTCGCACATTTTTTCCGTGACCGCCCGGGCACCTTCGCTGGTCAGCCCCGAGAAAAATCGGTGGCTGCCGATTTCTGCCAGCGCCCGGCGCAGTTCGGGCTGGAAAATGACCACCAACCCCAAGGCAAGAAACACGGAAAAACTCTTCAACAACCAGCTGATGATGACCAGATCCAAAAACTGGGAAATCACCGTGAGGGCGATCCAGATCCCCATCAATCCCGTAAAAATGCGCGCACCACGGGTGGCCCGGAAATAGGTGTAAATGTGGTAACAAATGACCCAGAGGATCAAAATGGTCAGCCCGTCCCGCCAGTAGCGGAGAAAGAAATTCGTCTCCGCCACGCCATTGACCTCCGGCCCCCCCTGCAATTGGGCTTGGGCGAGCAGCGGGAGCATGTCGGAGAGAGAAGGCATCGAACGGCAGGACTGTAGCATGCCTGTCGAGCAACATCGACCCTTTGGCGGTCAGGAATACCGCACGTCCTTGCCGGGATCGGTCTCGAAGAGGAGAATTTCGCTGGTGGTGGTGTTCCCGCGCACCACATCCTGGTTGAATTTCACCCAAACGGGATCGTTGAGAAACATCTGAGCCTTGTCCATGCTCTCCAAATCCATGGAAACAAAAAACGGCCAGGGATTGTCTCCCTCGATATTGCGCCCGGTCCGGACATTGTGGACCTCCTGGACCCGGAAGAGGAGGCTGCGGCTGACACGAAGCATGTCATCGAGTTTTTCATCCCCGACTCCGTCCGCGAGCCGGTAAAGTGCGATCAGGTGAACCATGAATGGAAAAAGCGGTATAGCAGAAAGTGCCCCGCGCAGCGGCACCGAAGTCTGTGGCAGTGAATCAGGAGGGGGCGTTCAGGACTCTTTCCAATTCAGAGCCCCCTTGTTCAGGGCATAGAGGTAGGCAAGGAACAGCACGCCGACAAAGCCCAGCATGCCATAGAAATACTGTGTCGCACCGGAAGCCACCGCTTCCTTGAAGACGACCGCCCAAGGCACGAGGAACACGACCTCAATGTCAAACAGAACGAACAGCATCGCCACCAGATAGAATTTGACGCTGAACCGGGACTGGCCCTCGCCAATCGGCAGCATGCCGCACTCATAAGCCGAATCTTTCATCTCATTGCGCCGCGCCCGCTTGCCCAGCAGAGCGCTGGCGATCAGCGTCGCCACGGCAAAACCAGCAGCAATGAGGATCTGCAGCAGAACGGGAAGATAATTGTCGAGGGACTCATTCATGATGCGTGTGGTGGGCTACAAAAAAAATCCGGTGTGCCGCAGGCTCTCTCCCTGCCGCACACCGGACTTTAACTCTGGGGTTTTGTTCGTCCAGACGAATCTTGCTCAAGTAGCCCCGCTCTTTCCCCGGAGGGTGTCAGCGGTGCGTCCCGGGGCAGGAGATCATCCAACCTGCGGTTTCCCGTCCTATTTCAGCCAGTGATTTTGGCAGCGAAGGCGCTCGCGGCTTCGACAATGTTGTCCATACCGCGATATTCCTTACCGTTTTTTTCAACCAGTCCCCGGGTAACCAGGTTCTGGAGCTTTTCATAGGCCCGCAGACGGAGCATCTCTTCGCCCCCACTCACGGCATTCCGAGCTTTCAGGTTCTCGTAAACAACTACGAATAATTCGTTGAACCCGAAGGTTTGTTTGTTTGCAAGAACCGTGACCAGCTCATCGGTCACGTGATCAGGAACCCGTCTAGAGAATCGTGTTCTGCGTGTAGTAGACATAGCGAATAAGAGTCTACCACACCTCAAGACCACCCGCCATCTATTTTCGATTCTGCTTCCCAGAATTGAAAATTTTAAATTTATTAAAAGTGTAGAGATAAAAATGAACTATAATTTCCATAATTCACTTCATCGGATGATCTCACCAATCACTTTGGGTCCATCTTTCGTGATTTGAAAGACTTCCAGCGTCAGGGGAACCAGCAAATTGGCATATTCTTCGGCGATGCCAAACTCGGACAATGGCCTCCCTTGAGCGGGGAATACGTATATGCGCCCCCTTGTCAAAGGCACCACATGGAGCTCCTTCCCAAATATCTCGGAAAACTTGGGAAGGAATTTTTTCGAAAACAGGGTGCTGGTCAGGTAAGGATCTTCGCTTTGCAGGATGGCATACTCGGCAACCCCAGCCGAGTTCCGGACCACTTCCGGCTGGATCTTCTCGATCAGGGCATCGGCATGAATCATGGCCTCGCGGACGAAATCGTCCCACGGCACCGCCAGGGCCGCCCATGACTTGGCAGTGTAGACCCTGGTGCCGATCGTGTCCTGATAGGCCGGAGCGAGCACGGTTTTTTTGGCACCGGAGATTTCTGAATAGACCTTGGGGCCGGCCACGAGAACCTCCAGCAGCAGACCGCGGGCGGGAATGGCGGACATTTCCGGCGCCGGAGTTTGACCGTGGACGAGGCCACGGCCGAACAAACAGAGCCCCAGAAGCAGAACAGGGAAAGATTTGACCAAAGGGAACGTCACAACGAACTCTACCTCTGAATTTTCTTTACGCCACGACCCATGATCACCTTCCTCCGCGGCACGCTCGTTGAAAACTGGCCCAACCGACTGGTCCTTGATGTGGGGGGCGTGGGCTATGAAATCACAGTGCCCTTGGGAGGTCCCGGCGCGCACGGCAAAGTCGGCGAAGCCATTCTTGTGCTGACCCACCATCATATCCGGGAACAGGAACAAACCCTGTTTGGATTCGAATCCGCCGAGCAACGTGATCTTTTCCGCCTCCTCATCGACCGGGTCACGGGGGTGGGTCCAAAAGTCGCCATGTCGATCCTCTCAGGCATGAGTCCGGGGGATTTCAAATCGGCCGTGGTGGCCTCCGACGTGAACACGCTGGCCCGGATCAAAGGGCTCGGCAAAAAAACGGCCGAACGCATCGTTTTGGAACTGAAAGACAAGGTCGGGGTGACCGAAGCCTGGCAAGTGGCCTCCCAATCGGCCACCGTCGGACCGTTGGAAACCGCGAAAAACGACGCCCTGCTGGCTCTGATTTCCCTGGGTTACAAGCAACCGGAAGCGGCCAAAGCCGTCAAAGACATCGCCGCAAGCGGGGTTTCAGCCTCGGAAGAAATCCTCCGTCAGGCTCTCCGGCTCCTCCAATAATCCCCTCCCAATCTGCCCATGCACGATCTCCTGCGCACCCATCCGCTTGCGTCCCGCGATGCCCGCGAACGGGCAGAACGCGTGCTCTCCAACCTGCCGGCGGGGGGACTGTTCCATGAAAAATCCTGGCGTGTCTCGCCGGAGGCATTCCCGCTGGCACCGGGCACGGTGCGGCGTCTCGAACAGCTCGGAGAGAGCCTCTGGCGCTTTCACCGGGCCTGCAACACCCTCCATCAACGCAGCCGGAAAGGCTCACTCCCGTGCTGGATCGCCGATTATACGGACGCCGGCAAGCCCGGAGAACTGCTCGACCTCGCCACCGCCGGGCCAGTGCTTTCAGACCAGCCAAGGGTCCTCCGACCCGATCTGATTCTGACCGAAGGAGGCTTTGCCATGACCGAAATCGACAGCGTCCCCGGCGGGATCGGTCTGACCGACTGGCTCCACCAGACGTATGGAGGTCTCGATCCGGAACCGGCCCTCGTCGGCGGCGCGGAAGGCATGGCGCAGGGTTTCGCCTCCATTTTCAGCGCTCCGGCGGATGTTGTCATCTCCCGCGAGAGTTCTGATTACCGCCCGGAGATGGACTGGTTGACAGGGCGTTTGGGTCCGGAATGGGCAGTCCGAGACGCGGAAGACTACCGTTCCCGCAGCAACCGCCCGGCCTACCGCTTTTACGAGTGCTTCGACTGGGACAATCTTCCCGCAGTGCGGGATCTCGCCCGGTTGGCGGCTGCCGGAAAACTCGAACTGACGGCGCCCACCAAACCCTTCCTCGAAGAAAAGCTCTGGCTCGCGCTCTTTCATTCCCGCCCTCTGCGCGAACTTTGGCGCCGCGAATTGAGGGACAGTCATTGGCAAAGACTGGGAGGAGTGATCCCCCAAGGGTGGATCCTTGACCCAACTCCCCTGCCGCATCATGCTGTCATTCCCGGATTGGACATTCAAGATTTCCGGGAATTGGGAGATTTCTCCCAGCGGGAGCGAGAGTTGGTGGTGAAAATCAGCGGCTTTTCGGATCTTGCCTGGGGCAGCCGAAGTGTCGCCATCGGTCAGGATCTTCCCCAAACCGAATGGGCCGCCACCCTGGACCAGGCGTTGCAGAGCTTCCCCGAGCATCCCTATCTCATGCAGCGTTTCCACCGGGGGCGCCTGGTGCATCATTCTTGGTGGGATCCCGACAGCGGGTCTCTCCAGGTCATGGACGGCAGGGTCCGTCTCTCTCCCTACTATTTTGCCCCGTTCGACGGTGGCAGAGTCGTTCTGGGAGGCGCTCTCGCCACCATATGCCCGTCGGACAAAAAAATTCTGCACGGAATGCGGGACGCCATCCTCGTGCCCTGCCGTCTGGACGAAAACGGATACTGAAGCACAACCGCCGACTGCATGAACATTCTCCGCGAGATCCCCGAGTTGCGGGCTTGGACAGGCCGAGGCGTCCATCCCCGGGTGTTTGTCCCCACCATGGGAGCTCTCCACGAAGGCCATCTCAGCCTGATCGACCGGGCACGGGCTGAAGCCGGGGACCAGGGGGAAGTCATCGTCAGCATTTTTGTCAATCCGACCCAATTTGCCCCCACGGAAGATCTCTCGACCTATCCACGCGCCTGGGAGGCCGATTGCGAGAAATGCCGATCCCGGGGCTTCGATGCTGTCTTTGTTCCTCCGGTGGAGGTCATGTACCGTCCCGATGCCTCCGTCCGCATACTGGAAGACCGGCTCTCCAGGGGCCTGTGCGGGGCCAGCCGACCAGGACACTTCGGGGGCGTTTGCACGGTGGTGGCGAAGCTTTTCAATCTGGTCCAACCTGATGCCGCTGTCTTCGGTGAAAAAGATTTCCAACAGCTTGCCATCATCCGCCGGATGGTCCGGGATCTCGATTTCCCAGTCACCATCCTGGCCAGCCCCACCATCCGGGAACCGGACGGACTGGCGATGAGCTCCCGCAATGCCTATTTGAATCCGGAGGAACGGGCCGGGGCGGTGGTGCTTTCACAAGCGTTGGGAGCCGCCCGGAAATCGCTGGATGAAGGGGAACGCGATCCTCACCGGCTCAGCCAGATCGTCGGGGCGGTGCTGCGGGAAAGTCCGCTCGGAAAAACTGACTACCTCGCGGTCATGCATCCCGGCACCCTGGAGCCCTGGATCGGGGCCATCCACCCTGCGGAGGGTGTCCTTGTCGCACTCGCTGTCTTTTTTGGAAAGACCCGGCTCATCGACAATCTGCACTGGACCGGCCCCAGCGGAGCTTGATTGCCGCCCAGGGCAGGATAAACGCTGCCACTGTTGTGCGGTCTCCCGAGGAGCCCCACTGGTGGTTCCTGGGCTCAGGATTTCAGATCCCGGCGCTCGAAGACAAACCAACCGATGATGAAGGCAGTGAAGCCGATCGTGCCAAGCTGGATCGCGGTTTCCCAAACTGCTGGCCAAGGAATGTGCTGGTGCACGGCATAGACCCATTTCTCCATCCGGGGGGTGATGAACCAATGCTTGTAGTCCTCAAACCAAGGGATCTTCGCGAGAACAAAGTCCGCCATCAGAATGGAGATGGTGATGATCGTCGCGGAAGCGGGCTTCATCCGGGTGCAGGAAAAACAGAAGGACAGACTCGTCACCGGCAGATAAACCACCGTGAAAAAAGGAACCAGCAGAGCAAGCCGCCCCAGTCCTTCCCCCCAGTCGAAGAGCGAAATCTGTGGTTTTTCCGGTGATGGCAGGACCAGCATGCCCCCGCCCCAACCCCGGTAGGCCAGTCCCACCATGAAAGCGAGGAGGACCACGAAGGAGAAAAAAAGAGCCGTGTAGATCTGGCAGGCGAGGTATTTCACCACCAAAAGACGGAGGCGAGAGACCGGCCGCGCCAGCAAGAGGCGCAGATTCCCATCCTCCTGTTCTTTGGCGAGAATGTCCCCGCAGACGAGCGAGAGGGCCACCGCCCCGAGGAGGAAAACCGTGAAAAGCAGGATGATGAAGGCCACCGTGAGGGCCGAAAAATACGTGTCGAGGGACCCAGTGCTGCGCCCGATGATTCGGATCACGGCTTCGTTGATTCGGGGAAGCTGCAGCAGGCCGAGAATCGCCCCCTCCAGCGCCAGAAAGACCCAAAAACCAATCCACGTGCGCTTTCGCACGAACATGCGGTAAAGTTCCCATCCGAGTTGTGCCAGAAAATCTTTCATCTCAAGGAGAGCCGGTGCGGGTTTCCAGATACACCTGTTCGAGGGTGCGCTCCTGGCGGGCCAGCCCGCGGATGGCGACTCCCGCAGAGACGAGTCCCTTGACCAGATCGGCAACATCGGTCGCTTCAGGAAGAAAGACTTCGCCATCGGGGAGGAGAGAACCGCCAAGCCGGTGAAGCACCCCGAGCATGGCATCCCTCGGCTCGGCATCGAGACGATAGCGGCGTCCGGGCTCCTCCAGCCCCCGGCAGGCGCCTTCGTAAACCTTGTGCCCACTGCGCAGGATGACCACCCGGTCACAGAGTTGCTCGACCTCGACGAGAAGATGCGAACACACAATGACCGTGATGGCGAAATCATCGCGCAACTTTCGGATCCGGTGACGGAGATCGACGATACCGTCGGGATCCAGCCCGTTCGTCGGCTCATCGAGAATCAACAACCGGGGCCGGGGCAGCAGTGCCTGGGCAAGCGCGAGCCGCTGGCGCATGCCCTGACTGTAAGTGCCAACCTGGTCATGGATGCGGTCTTCGAGCCCGACCCAGCGCACCGCTTCTTCCATGGCGGCTCGGCTCACTCCACCGGAGAAAGAAGTCAGCACCTGGAGATTCCTCCACCCGGTCAGATATTCATAGAACCGCGGCGACTCAAAGATGGCGCCCACCTGCCGCATGGCCCGCTCCCGTTCCCGGGCCACGGAAATGCCGGCCACCTCCACCAGCCCGCCATCCGCGTGCACCAGCCCCAGAATGATGCCGATGGTAGTGCTTTTGCCAGAACCATTGTGGCCCAAAAGACCAAAAATTTCGCCATCGCGGACTTCGAAATCTAGCCCGTGGAGCGCGGGACGCCGGGCAAAGCTTTTCCGCAAGCCTGCGACTTTGAGCAACGGAGGGCCCGTGGCCCCGGAGGAAGCATCAGCGCTGCTCATACTCAGTCGACGGTAAATGTCAGATTCTTATCCACATGGCCGTCTCCGTAGAGAATGTTGACCTGGTCCCCCACGGAAGGGTGGAAGTTTTCCTTGTCCGCGACCAGGGGAATGCCTGATTCGTTTTTAGTGATGCCCAGAAAGTTCAGATCCCCAATCCGTTGACCATTGAGCACGCTGTTCCACAGATAGCTGGTGCCGGTCTTTTCGCAGAGGCCCTTGTGGTCACCCGGACAACAGAACGACTGATCACCTTCGTTGACATAAGGAGCCAGGACGGTGTCCAGGGCCGGTTGGTCATCATTTTTGTCCTCCCGGATCGCCACCATGGTGGGGAACCTCAAACCATGGTCACCGGCATACAGGTTCAGCGAAGCACCGATCTGCCGCAGGTGGGCCATGCACTGGGTGGCCCGGGCCCTGCTTTGCAAGCCCCGGTAGGCGGGAAAGGCAATGCCCAAGAGCAGAGCCAGGATCACCACGGCAACCAGGATTTCAGTCAAAGTCATGCCACGGGACCGCAGTGGCCCGGACTGGAAACAGGCCGGTGTCATCGTTTCCTCCGCGGGGGCCCGCCACCGATGCTGATGGTTTGCTGCATTTGCTCGAGGAGGGGAGCGAGATCCATTTTGGTCTCCGCATTGGCCTGTTGGTAGTAGGAACGGAGGCCTTCATTGACGACCTTCTCGGCCAGCTCGGCATCGGCGGCCTCCAATCGCTGGATATCGGATTCCCGACCCGAATTGTCGCGCATCTGCTGCAGCGTGCGTTTCACCAGAGTGCGACGCTCTTCCTTGTCCATGTCATTGAAGGCATTCATCATCTGGTCAAAGGCCCGACCAACCCTCCGCTCCATGAAAAGCTTCTGCTCTTCCGGACGCATGGCTTCGAAAAAATCTTTCCGCCAAGACTGCTCAGCTTTGGCCTCCGGATCCTGCGCCGCTTTGGTAAAAAGCTGGCTCATTTGGTCATTTTCCAGACCATTGAGCATATCCGCGACCTTGATGACGACTTCACGGCGGCCTTCATCATCAGCCTGGGATTGCAGTGGCCGGGTCTCCAAGTAGCCCAACACCTTTTCCGGAGTGGGTTTGGCGCTGCCTGCCCATTGGTGGAGTCCCCATGCCAAGGCCCACAGGAGGAGCAGGGCGAGTCCTGTTTTGATAAGGAGTGGCTGTCTCATGATCGCTTGCGATGGAGAGGGAGAACCCAATCGCCCATCAAACGGGCCGTTTCCCTTGGTCACCATCGTTGAGACGGAAATTATTGCGCGGCATTTCGGTTTTTTTTCAATTCCCCAGGAACCGCTCAGGCTCCCCACGCTCAGTTGATAAGGAGCATGAATGGCTGTCGATTTTTAATTAAAAAATCTAATTCAAAAACTTCTGGAAATATTTTAAGGCCTACTATTAAGTAAATTTATATGAGAGCAACCACCCACACCTACTTGAACCCATCCATTGCTCCAGCCAAACCCATGGATGACGGAGACGAACGCCTCATTCGGGGAATCGCCAACGGAGACCGCCGCTGCATTCATGGGCTGCTGGAGCGCCACAAAAACCGGCTCTTGGGCATTGCCTTCGCAGTCCTGCATTCCCGCGAGGATGCTGAAGACACCCTGCAAGAGGTCATGGCCCAGGTTTGGCGCAAAGCAGCCTTCTTCGATCCTTCCCGGGGATCGGTGACGACTTGGCTCACGACCATGATTCGCAACCGTTCCATTGACCGCTTGCGCCTGCGGCAGCGGCAATCCCGTCTTGCGGAAGCCTATCAGGCCTACGCTGAAGATGTGGGGGATCAGGGCTTGGTGGATGGCAAAGCAGACCACGAACTGCAATTGCGGGACGAGTGTGTGACGGTGCGCCATGCCATTCTGCAATTGGGTCCGGACCAACAGCAGGCGATCCAGCTCGCCTTTTTCGAAGGTCTGACCCAGCAGGAGATCGCGCAGCGGCTGGAGACCCCGCTGGGGACCATCAAAGCACGGATCCGCCGAGGCCTGCAAAAACTGAACCGCTTGGTGTCTCCGCAGCTCAGCCGGAACTGAGCGGGAACCGCCAATCTACCAGTCCCTGCCTTCGCTGACACACCAGCCCCCATCCACGGCCAGCACTTGGCCGGTGACAACTGCCGCGCCGGAGCCCAGGAGAAAACAGACCGCTTCATCGAGATCCCCAGGCAGGCCGATCCGTCCCCCGTCGAGCGGCTGTTTGGCATGGATGAAACGCATGATGTCGTCGTTTTCCCGGGCCCGTTGCGACATGGGAGTTTCGACGAGCGCGGGAGCGATCACATTGACGCGAATGTTGTCGGGGGCGTAACGGGCCGCGAGAGAGCGCGAGAAACCGATCACGGCGGCCTTCGCGGCAGCATAGGCATGGGCCGAGAAATGTTCTGGCGAGGGGGTAAAACCCAGCACCGACCCCATGTTGAGGAGGACCCCACCGGTTCCCTGACTGAGGAATTGTTTCACGGCAGCCCGGTTGGAAAGCATCAGGGAGGTGAGATTCAGG
The DNA here is from genome assembly GCA_020852405.1 of Verrucomicrobiales bacterium. Lineage (GTDB taxonomy): Bacteria > Verrucomicrobiota > Verrucomicrobiia > Verrucomicrobiales > DEV007 > JACKQE01. Next base: position 2,977 of record JADZAX010000406.1, on the reverse strand, counting down.
TCCAGAGTCCGGGACCAGCCTTCTTCAGTCAATTCGTGGAGAGGTCCGTCCCCCCAGGAGCGCCCGCTCCCACCGGCGACGTGATAGAGCCCATCCAGCCCTCCCCTGGTCTCGACAAGCTTGGCGACCAGCTTTTCAGCGCTACCGGACAGGGTGGCATCCCCCACCAAGCCGAGCGCCCGCTCGCCAAGGAGGGACAGCGCACGCTCCAAGCTCCCCGGTGAGCGGCCAGAAACGGCCACCCAGGCGCCCCGGGTCACCAAGGCCTGAGCCGCAGACAGCCCCAGCCCCGTGGTCCCTCCCACGATGGCAATCCTTTTTCCCTCCAGAGTGGCATTCATGGGAACGAAACAGCTTTCTCAAGGACGTCCCGCACCCCAGGCTCCAAGGTGCTTTGATTTGGCTTCACGCTCCAGAGCGCGCAGATTGGCCTCGAACTGACGCGAAGAAAGGCCATCCGGAGAAGCTTCCCCTTTCGTGTGGATCCGCCCAAGTCCATGCTCCATCAGTTCTTCAGAAAGGTATTCCTCACTGCCCGGAAGGACCACGAACCCGTAATAGCGGTCGCCATTGTAGACCCGCTCCCACTTGGTGTAGACGGTGAAAGGTTTTCCCTCCAGCAGACTCATGGTGTGGGACTTGGCTTCCAGCCCCAGAGCCACTGTCTGTTCGATGCTGAGCCCTCCGAAATCCTTGGCTTGTTTGGCAACACGATCCCGTTGATCGGCGTAACGGTCACTGAGGTATTTCTCCGCCGTATCGACGAAATACAGCCGCAATTCAAAAACGCGGTTGCCATGGCGCACCATGAAACTATCCCCATCATTGTTTTTGTGGGGTTCGATGCGGCATCCCTCAAGTTTCTCGAAACCGTTGACTTTTGTCGAACTCGCCTGAACTCCGGGAGATGCTGGCTCCACGTGCTTGCGAGGGCTCGCAGGGGCGGGTTTCGGGGCACTCCGGTCCGGGGCGGCGGGCCGGGAAGTGGCAGACCCACTTTCCTGGGGAGGATGAAAGCCGGGAGTTTCCCTCTCCTGGATTTGGGGTGATCCGCTTTTATCGTGGACTTCGAGCCAGACGGCCCCCGCCACCAAGGCGCCAATCACCAGATAACGCAGCATCAGTTGGAAACGCCCCGGTTTTGCTGACGTTTTGGTTCGGGATGACGCAGGCTCGGACATGCCCCCCCAATGTGCCCTGGAAACGTCCGGTGACAAGTCCGGGGTGCCGAAAACGACTCAGTCTGGAGTCTTCGGCGCGTGATCGACATCGTAGGACATGCTGACGAATCCCCCCCCGCTGTATGATCCTCCGAGACGCATGGGCAGCTCCCGTTCTGGGAAAATCACCGGCTCACCTTCCAGGGAATCGCGCCGCCGGAAACGGGCCAGGGTCAGACCTCCAAAGCCAAACATCCCAAGCACCCCCGCCGCTCCGGCCGCAATAGGCCAGTAGGCGAGAAGAGGCATGCCGGCCTCGCGCCCGGATTGCACGAGTTCGGGCACCTCCACGGTCACCGGAACCGGATCCGGAATGTCCTGATGCGCCCTGACACCGCCATTGGCTTGGCCCACCAGAGGGATGTTGAGCGGCGCGCTGCCTGCGATGGCAGGGAAACCTCCCCCGCTGAGGCGCCGGAATTCAGCCGAAACATCTGCCAAGGAGGTGGAGAGTTCCAACGTGAAGCGTTCCACCTGGTCCTGAGGCTCATCTGCGATCTGGGCCTCCCGAAGGCAACGCTGCAGCACCAGCCGGAGCGAATCCTCCCGCATAGTCTGGGAGATACGGTTGCCGTATTCAATTTGGGATTTCGAGGGATGATCGAGATGATAGGTGACCAACACGGCGGGTTGGTCTCCGAACCAACGCTGATGCAATTCCCGGAGCGAAATATCGGAGGGAACATTCTGATTGAGACCGAACACCAAAAGGTAGATGTCAATGTCGGCCGCCTCGGCATGGTATTCCAAGTAACGCTGGACTTCATATGTGCGCTGCTCGGTCAGAAGCCCCTGCGGGTCCACCAAATAATGGGTCGGTCGGAGCGCGAAATAACTGTCCCTCAGCTCCCCCTCGACATTGGGAAGAGCCTCCGGCACCGGCAGCGGGTTCGGCGCAAAATCCGGCGTCCTCATGGTAAGAACCGGAGGCCGGTCGTTCCCCAAGGTCGGAGCCGGGGCATCCGGAGCCTGGGCGACGCGGTCCGTGGTCGGAGCAACCCCGGGTGGAGGCGCCGCCAGATCGCCTTCCGGAAAGAGATCGCCCCCCAGCTTGAAGGACCCCGGCTTGGCGTATTTGGTGGCATCAGCCTCGGACCAGGTTGGCATTTCCTCCGCCGCAAAGACGGTCATACTTCCCAGCCAGAGACAGCAAATGCCCGTCACTTTGCGCAGAGGCAAGGTTCTCCAACAGCGATGTGGGGAGCTCGGTGGCATGGAGAGTCAGGAAAGCGGAGACACTCTACCACTGTATATCGAGGTCATCCCAGCCAGCGAGGGGTGTGGGGCCGGCGACGGTAAAGCGGCCCGGGAAACCTTCCCGGGATCTTCCGGGCCATGCCCCGGAGAGCGCCGCCGGGGCGACTCCCGCTTCATTTCCCTGGCTTTCCGGCTCAAAGCCTTGCAGAGCTTCTTGAAAACCAGACAGAGTCCCAGCCCAAAGTCTCCATTGATGAAATGAGGACGGGCGGCCTGCAGACAGGCATGAAGGCTCTGCTCATCGAGCAATTGCTCCGCAAAATACCCCAGCGTGATCCCGACCTGCCGGGAGTTCACATCGAGGAGCACCAGAACGGCGTTCTCATTGGGACGGGAGAAGTCCGCCCCGCGCACCGCGACATGGTTGAGGAGCCAGAAACCCAACTCATGCAGCCGAATCTGGGATTGCAGATCCCCCAGGTAGGTGAAAAAACACAGCTGGGGAAAACGACCCTCCATTTGGTCAAGGATGTCTTCTACGTAATCCCGGTCCCGCTTCC
>JADZAX010000405.1 GCA_020852405.1 Verrucomicrobiales bacterium | reverse complement strand
TCAATCTGCTGGGGCCTTTGCTCAATCCCAGCCGCCCGGAGGTGCAACTGGTCGGGGTTTTCAGCGGGCACCTGTCCCCGGTTTATGCGGAGATCCTTGGGCGGCTTGGCAGGAAGCGTGCTTGGGTTGTGCATGGGCACACCGGGGATGGGCGCGGGATGGATGAAATGTCCACGTTGGGGCTCACCGAAGTTCATGATTTGGAGAACGGAGCGGTCGTTCATTATGAACTCACCCCCGATTCTCTGGGCTTGCAAACCGCTTCTCTGGATGACCTCAGAGGCGGGGATGCCAAAGAAAATGCCACCATCCTGAGGAACATTCTTTCGGGGGTTGATCAGGGCCCCCGCCGTGAGTTGGTGCTCCTCAATGTGGCTGGCGCACTGGTGGTGAGCGGTCTCGCGGTGGATTTGAAATCCGGATGGGAGATGGGAGGGGAGATCATTGACTCGGGTCGGGCCATGAAAGTGCTGGAGGCTTGGCAGAGTTTTTCAAAAGCATGATGGGCGCCGGGGACAATCACATTTCATTTTGGCAGGGTCGGTGGAGCCCGACCTGTCAGGCTCTGCTTTTTTCCTTCCTGGCCTTGGTCTACCTGGCTGGCATCAATCCCCACATGTTGCCGGAGTCCACGGATGACATTGTGTATTTTGAGATGGCGGAGTCCTGGTCGTTGGGGCTCGGTCACCGGTTTCAAAATGAAGTCATCGGCGACTGGCCGCCGGTCTATCCGTGGTATCTGGCACTTCCGATGCTGCTGGGGTTGAAATCTCTCCTCCTCACCAAGCTGATGACGCTGGCCTCTGCGGTGGGTGGACTCTGGTGCATGTCACGCCTTTGTCTGGCGGAACGCCGCGAGCCGGTCTGGCTATTGGTGTTGTTGACCGGGCTGCTCACCATGTCCTGTCTTTTCGCCGTCAGGCCAGCCGGGGATTGGCTGTTTGTGGCCCTGAGTTTTTTGTTTCTGTTGGTCCTGAGAAAGTTGGATGGACCGCAACGCTGGCGCTGGGCCTTGCTCGCCGGATTGTTGCTGGGCGCGGCCTCTTTGACGCGGTTTGTGGGGGTGTTGCTTGGCGCGGCCATCATATCCCAGGGCATCGCCCGATTGGTGGCTCCGTCAGGGGAGGGAATCCGCAGGGAGTTCAAAGATCGGATGCTTTCCTTGGGGCCCGAAATGCTCACGACTCTGATCGGAGGGGGGATTTGGTTCTCCTGGTCGTGGTATCTCGCCCGCGCTGATCGTTTGGGGCAATTGGCGAGGGGCAACTACGACCATCAAGGGTTGTCCTTGTGGTCGCATCTGGAGCCTCACCGCCTCTTTTTTGACATCGGTTCGGCCCTTTTCCAGAGCGGCAACCTGCTGGAAAAATTGGGTCTGGCAGGGACTCCAGTTGAGTATTTGGTCAGTGCCGCGGTGGCTCTGTTGCTGGTCACCGGTATGGTGGTCACCCTGCGGCGCGGGCTCTGGCAGCCGGCGGATGCCTACGGCCTGGCGACAGTGCTCCTCATCCTGCCCTACCAGTTCAAAGTCACCAGATACTGGTTTGTGGTGGCTCCCATTCTCCTGTCCTGGATTTTTCGGGGAGTTTCCGCCCTGGTCGCCCCTCTGCAAAAACGTTGGCCAGCTTTTCCTTGGCTGCTGCTGCGGCGGGGCATGATCGCTTCCTGGGTCGGGGTCCTGCTCTTTGTCTGGACCCTGTATTGTTGGAAGGGGAACGGTGCGGACCACCGGGGATTGAACTGGTTCGCTGCCGGGGATGCGGACCATTTTTACCTGGGACGGAATGCGGACCTGCGCAGGGCCTGCATCCGAATCGACCAGCTTTGGCCCGATGCCCGGATCGGTGTCGAAGGTTGGTTCACCAATTACACCCACTGGTTTTCCGGAGGGCATCGGTCTTTTCGGCATGACTATTATCCAAACGCTTTCGACACTTTCATCTACATCACCCATGATCCTTTGCCAGCGCGCGTGGCCCAGGATTTCTCCCTAGTGTTCACGGAAGGCGCCGCCACCGTTTACCGACAGAAATGAAACTTTCCGAAAAACAACAGGAACTGATCGACGATTATCTCATCATCGAGGATCCGGCGGAACGCATGACTGCCATCATCGCCGGTGGGCGCAAAGCATTGCCTTACCCCGAAGAGGCGAGGACCGAAGACTGCCGGGTTCATGGCTGCTCGAGCCGGGTTTGGGTAACCGGTTGGCTTGATGAAAAAGGTCTCTGCGAATTCCGCACCGATTCCGACTCTCCCGCCGTGAAAGCTTTGGCTGAAATGCTGTGCCGGCTGTATTCCGGATTTCCTCCCTCGGAAGTGGCCCTTGAAGATCCCCGGTTCATCCATGAAATGGGCATTGACCGCCATCTCACCCCGACGCGGTTGCGCGGGTTGGGCAATGTCCATGGCCGGGTGCGGCACTTGGCCTTGTCGTTGGGGGCATGAGGCATCTTTGCGATTCGCATCTGCATCTGCAGGATGCGCGGCTCGATCTCTGGCGGTCCGAGGTGGTTGAGGAGTTGCGCAGTCTCCAGGTGATCCACTGGGGGGTCAATGGGACCGGGCCGGATGACTGGGATGCGGTCTCCGATCTGGCGCGGCACCATGCGGAAGTGATCCCGAGTTTTGGATTGCACCCTTGGAAAGTGCGGCATGCTCTGGAGGGGTGGGAATCCTCTCTGCGTTCAATCCTAGAGTCTCATCCGCAAGCGGGAGTGGGGGAGATCGGCCTCGACAAATGGGTTTCCGAACCGACCCTTGCTGTCCAGATTCCCGCCTTTCTGCTCCAACTGACCGTGGCCAATGATTTGCAGCGCCCTGTCACTATCCATTGCCTGAAGGCCTGGGGAACCCTGTTGCGGTTGTTCCGGGAGCATCCTGACTGCGTGCCTGTGAGAGGCTTTCTGCTTCATTCCTTCGGAGGGCCTGCCGAGATGGTTCCGGCATTGGTCCGGCTCGGGGCCCGGTTTTCCTTTTCCGGCTACTTTTTGGAACCTCGCAAGGAGACGGTTTGCCGGACCTTTCGTGAAATACCCCGGGACCGAGTGCTCGTCGAAACGGACGCCCCGGATATGCTGCTGCCTGCCGGACTGGATGGGTATGGATTGCTCAGGGAAGGGCGCCGCGTGAATCATCCCGGGAATATTGAACGCATCCTGGTTGGCTTGGCTGGAGTGCTTGACTGCGGGGTGGACGAACTGGCCGGCCAGACCCTCGCCAATCACGAGGCCTTGTTTGGTTGTTAGGGGATGGAAATCAAAGAATACGCCCACCGGGTTCTGTTCGCCTCCTCGCTGGAAGATAAACTCTCCAGCTTCGGAGCGGGGGAAATCGTGGATACCGATCCCGGGTCGGCCCTCCTCGGGGTGCCCACCCCGGGGAGGCCTGAGATGCTGAGAATGCGGCCGCGGGGGGAGCGGGTCAGAGCGGCGCTGCCTTCACGGGCGTCTCTGGTGGACGATGATCGGCGCGGGGCCCTGCTGCACTTTTTTGCCAACCATGAACTGCTTGCGGCCGAACTGATGGCTCTGGCGCTGCTGAAATTCCCCGACGCTCCGGCAGAATTCCGGGAGGGACTCTTCCGCACCCTGAGAGAAGAACAGCGCCACACCCGCTGGTATGTCGAACGGATGCGGGAGTGTGGCGTGGCCTTCGGAGATCTGCCCGTGAACCGGTTTTTTTGGGATGCCGTGGCCCCGATGGAAACCCCGCTGGATTATGTGAGCCGTCTCTGCCTGACCTTTGAGCAGGCCAATCTCGACTACTCCAAACATTTCGCCGGTCTGTTGCGGGAAGCGGGCGATGACAAATCCGCCCGTATCTTGGACAGCATTTACCGGGACGAGATCAACCACGTCGGATATGGCTTGAAATGGTTCCGTCGCTGGAAGTCCCCCGGCTTGAGTGATTGGGAAGCCTACCAGTCCCTGCTGGATTTCCCTCTCTCACCGGTCCGGGCCAAGGCGACAGGGGCCATTTTCAATGCCCGGGGACGCAGCGATGCCGGTCTGGATGAGGATTTTATTCGCGAACTGGACCTCTATGAACGGTCCCGCGGACGCACCCCGAATGTCTTCCGCTTC
>JADZAX010000404.1 GCA_020852405.1 Verrucomicrobiales bacterium | reverse complement strand
GAAGATCCGGCATTCGACAAATGAAAAATCCTCCGCCGGATCAACCGGATGCCAGCGCACCTCCCGAAATGTCCAGCGGGGTTGGCGGAGCTCCAATTCCCATGGGGCGATGGAAAGGTTCAGCGTCCCGGCATGATACGCTGACAGATCGAGTCCATGACCTGCAAAATGAGGTGCCTGCATCCGCAGGGTCCCTCCCGGATAGGCGGGATTTTGATTGCCACCGGAAGCCACCTGGTGACCTGGGACGATCGTCCCGGAGACGCTCGCCGCATACAGAATGTTCTGCTGCAGTCCCATCAGAATCACATCAGACCGTCTTCGCCCTCGGCGGGGACTTCCAGACGGTAGCGTTCGTTTTTCCGCAGCAACCGGACGGGGTTTCCGTAGGTCTCGCCCAGCATCGCGGCATTGAGGAGCCGGGATTTGGGTCCGGCATCAAGGAGGCGCCCTTGGCGCAACAGCAAGACGTGCCCGATCTCCGGAATGATCTCTTCCACATGATGCGTCACCAGCAGGATGGAAGGAGCGGGGCCACCTCCCTCCGCCCCGGTGGCGAAACGCTGGAGGAACCCGATGAAATGCTCCCGAGCCACCGGATCGAGTCCGGCGCAGGGCTCGTCCAGCACCAACAGGTCCAGAGGTTCCGCCATCAAGGCCCGACCGATGAGGAGGCGTTGCCGTTCACCCTGGGACAGCCAAGACCATGGGGAGTCCGAGAGATGACCGCACTCGACACGATCGAGCATGGCCTCCGCATCACGCCGGTCCTGGACCGGGGTCCGCTGCCGCCAATAATTGACCATGGCATAGCGTCCTGAGAGAATGATGTCCGTGGCAGGCTCAGCCGGCTCGATCTGCTGGGCAACCGAGGCGCTGACAAACCCGATGCGGCGACGCCAGGCGTCCCAGTCCCTCGAGTCGTCGAGAATTCCCCGATCCGGCATGAGGATCGTTCCTTCGGAGGGCGTCAGGTAGCCGAGGAGGACATTGAGCAGCGAGGTTTTGCCGGCACCATTGCCCCCCAGAATGGCCCAATGCTCACCGGGGAAGACGGTCCAGTTGATGTCCTGGAGCAGGACCTGGCCGCCCCGGCGCACGGAGATCCCCTGCATGGAGAGCAGGGCTTTGCAGGATTGGGAATGGGTCAGACTCATCAGAAAGGGCCGCCGGGAGTGGCCCGACGCTGACGCCACCATTCGATTTCCTGACGGACTTTTGCAAGGCTGAACCAAATCAGGGTAAAGACAGGCAGGGCCAGCGCGAAGATCCCCCCGCAAACCGCTCCGATCCCGGTGCTCATGTTCATCATATTGCCAAAGGCCGGGTTGTTCGCCAGATTGGGATCGGAAGCGGTCATGCTCTCGATCATTTGCCTTTGGATGGGCATCGAAACGACCAGCATCACGATACTTCCGATACCGGAGACCAGTGCCCATGTCATCCAAAGGCCACGGGCCGAGGGCCGGCGCATGATCAGAAGAATCGAAGCCACGATGAGCAGAACTGCCGTGGGGAGACTGACGATGGCTCCCATGCGGCCCAGATTTTGGAGCGAATCGAAGTATTCCTGGGGCAAACTCTGCATCCCCGGGTTGGACGTCAGCATCGTTTTGGTGAACTCCGCGCTGAAAAGATTGATCGCGCCCCCACAAATCCCGTACAACCCGATCAGGATCCCGATGATGCCGAGCACCAATGGCCAGACAGAGGGACGTTCGGGCATGATGGGAGGTGGCACATCTGCCAGGGGTGGATGATAGGGCTGGTCGTTCATGGGGATGGGATCGGCTTTGAGGTTTGCTTGAACTGTGGGAAGGTAATGGCAATCCCGCCCTTGCGCCAGGCGGCAGCCAGGTCTGTTTGAAGGGTTTCGTAACGGCGGCCACCAGGCAAATACTCGTTGGTGGCAGTGGCTTCATCTATACCATCGAAGAGGGCGTTGAGGAAACCAATCAGCCGGGCAGACTTGCCGTCCCCGTCGAAAGGAAGGGCATCATGGCGGCGCAACCCGACAGAAGCGTAGTTCGTTTCGGCACCTCCGGACGTCAGAGCGCCAGCCCATTCCTCAAGGGACATGGCCATGAGCGCCTCCTGATTCCACCTCCAAAATTTCCCCCGGTTGGGTTTCAATGGGATTTGGCCTCCCTCCCAACTGGTGATTTTCCCCCGCACGCGGTGACCATCGCTTCTGACCCTGGGTCGCTCCCCGGCGGCACAGACACTGCCGAGAGCCCGCCAGAGCGCCAGAAACCCACAGCATGGCGAAGACGGCAACAAACAGGTGGGGTTCATGGTGCGAAGACGCCATCACCGGCATCGCATTTTTCTACCACCCGGACCGGAATGGGGCAAGTCCAGAACCCGTCAGGCGCCAAATTCGGCAATCATTCCACCCAGGATTTCTCCCGGCGGATCTGCCCCGTCAACGGGTGGAACTCCACTTCGAAAAAGGCAGTGTCATTCTGAATACGGACTTTGAAAGGCGAGCACATGCCCGAGGGCTGGAAGACCCAGCGTTTGAAGAGTCCTGACTTCACATCGACCCAGTCCATGTCACTCAGCGTGCGCACCTCGCACCTCAGGCCTTCCGGCAAGTCGTAGGTCTCGAGGTAGGTGGATCCCGCCTGCAGGGCCTCAATCCGGGCACGCTGCTCCGCCTGCTCGGGCGTTTCTCCACTGAGGTCGCCGTTGCGCTTGCGGGAGGCCTCGACAATCTCCTGCTGTTTTTGGATGATGGCGGCCTCGTCCGCAATGCGATCGAACTCCTCGGCTTCGCCATAGGGATTGTAGTAACGCGCGGCATGGAAGCCCCGGCTGTCAAAACCGATTTGGTAGGGCGTCTGCTCGGCGATGGCCCGTGCCCGCACCGTCCTCGCAAGACGCTCCAACTCGGCAACCGGCGCCCGCGCAGCCCGTTCCTTTTCCAGTCCGGTCAGAGCCGGCACCGCCATGGCCGTCAACACCGCGAGAATGGTCATCACCACGACCATCTCGACGAGCGTAAAGGCGCGCGCCCTGACTGGGATCGGGAAATTCATTTGTAATTGCCGACATCGTCGTCACTCTCGACCCGGTCAGGCCCCAGAGAGTAGATATCGTATTTCTTCTTGCTCTTCTGGGCCGGGAACCGGTACTGGTATTCCGTTCCCCACGGATCTTTCATGGCTTCCGTAAGGTAGGCCCGCCAGCGTTCCGGGATGGGTTCGGAGGTTGGCTTTTCCCACAAAGCCTTCAACCCTTGTTCCTGTGACGGCGGATTGAAATAGTTGTTCCGCTCATAGCTCTGCAATGCGAGATCGAGCGCCTTGAGATCGTTGTCGACCCGCTGGAATTTGGCGTCATCGATCATGCCGGTGACCAGGAAAATGCCCGAACCGGCGAGCACGGCGATGATCGTGATGACAATGACGATTTCCACCAACGTGAAGGCGGCAGAGCGGCGGCGGAGAGGCATTCGGGATCTCATGGGACGGCAGGCAGGCTTGGTTGAAGGTATGGCAGATTTCACTGGCGGCGAATGCCACCAATGGAACCAAAAATAGTGGTGATGATGGAATATGCCACAACACCGATGATGAGGGCCATGAAAATCAGGACGATCGTCGGCACAAGAGCGGTGAGTTTTTGAATCCGGTTGTCGAGTTCCTCATCGTAGCGGCGGGCCGCTTTGACGAAGGCATTCTGGAGATGGCCCGACTGCTCCCCGATGGCGATGCGGTCGACCAGACCGCCATCAAAGGCCCCTGTCTTGGCCAACGAACGGGAAAGGCTTCCACCCTCCCCCACTTCCAACACCGCCGCATCGAGACGGTTGCGCACGAAGAGGTTGGGGGTGCTCCGGACCACGAGTTTCAAGGCATTGAGCAGGGGCACTCCGTTGGCGAGGAGGTTGGCCATGGTGTGGCAGAACTGAGCATGAATCCTACCAGAGAGAACCGGGCCAAAAAGGGTGATGCGGAGCTTGGCGAGATCCCACCAGAGGCGTCCTCCTTTCGTGGCAATGAAGACGCGGAAACTCACGGCGATGGTTACCATGCCCAGCAACACCGCCCACCACCAGGAGGCCATAAAACTGCTGAAAGCGACGAGCATTTTCGTGACCAGAGGCAGCGTGCTCCCGGTCTTGGAGATCAGTTCGGTCAGCCGCGGCATCAGCACCGTGCTGAAAACAAAGAGCAGGGCGACACAGCCGATCATGAGGAAAGCCGGATAGACCATGGCCCCGGCAACGCGTCGCTGGAGGCGGTGCATGTCTTTCAGATTGGTCGCCAGACGACGCAGGATCTCGTCGAGTGAACCGGAAACCTCCCCGGCGGCCACAAGATTGCGGTAGAGGTCGTCGAACGAAGGCGAAGCTTTCGCGAGCGCGACGGAGAAGCGCACGCCTTCACGGATCTCGTTGCGGACCGTGCCGGCAACGGATTTCAGAGACGGATTGCGCTGCCTTTCGTGGAGAATCCGGAGCCCCTGCTCCAACTGGACTCCGGCATCGAGCAGATCGGCCAGCTCTTCGGTGAACAGAATAATTTCCGTGGTGCGAAGCCTTACCGGACCGGCTTTGGCGGAGGCCAGTGCTTCCGCTTTGCCCGCCGCGACAACCGCCGAGTCTTCCTGGGAGAGAGTCACCGGAACAAGCGATTTTGTCTCCAGCACCCGATAGGCCTCGGACTTGTTCCGGGCCGAAAAAGTCCCGGTCACGGACTTGCCCGAGTGGTCGAGAGCAGTGTAAGCAAACGTGGGCATCAGGGATCGGAAATGGGTGAAGAAAGGGACGTCCGGGAAGGTCGCTGGCGGTGCTTTTGATTTCTATCAGGCATTTCCCAGCAACGTGTCCCGCTCATTCTCCGGCGTTGGTCAACACCTCCTCGATGGTGGTCAGTCCCGCCCCCACCTTTTCCCAACCATGCTGCCGGAGAGGGAGCATGCCGTCAAGCAGGGCCTGCCGGCGGAGGTCCGAAGTGGAGGCCCGAGCGGTGATCATGTCGTGCAACGCTGGAGAAACAATGCAGATCTCCATGATCGCCATCCGTCCGCGGTATCCGGTTTCGCGGCAGGAACGACAACCGGCGGCCTCATGGATGCCTGCCCGCAGAGCCTCGTCTTTGGGAAAATGGATCCTGTCGAGCTCATCGGAATCGAGATTGCGCGCTGGGCGTTTGCAGTGTGGACAGAGGGATCGCACCAAGCGCTGGGCGAGGAAACAGCGCACCGAAGAAGCCACAAGAAAGGGCTCGATGCCCATTTCGGTGAGCCGGGTGATGCCTCCGACGGCATCATTAGTGTGGAGGGTGCTGAAAACCAAATGGCCGGTCAAGGCACCCCGGATCGCGATCTCCGTGGTCTCGACATCGCGCATTTCCCCCACCATGATGATGTCCGGATCGCCGCGGAGAATGCTGCGCAGACCACTCGCGAAGGTGAGGCCGATCTCGGGCTTGACCGCGATCTGGACAACCCCGTCGAGCTTGTTTTCCACCGGATCCTCGACCGTGACGATACGGGTGTCTTTGGTGTTGAGCTGTTTGAGAAACGTGTAGAGCGTCGTTGATTTCCCCGATCCGGTGGGACCGGTGACCAGGATGATGCCGTTGGGCATGGCGAGAAGCTGCCGGATTTGGCCCTCGGACTTGGCATCCAGTCCGAGCATTGCCATGTCGTATTTCTGGCGGGTGAGGAGTCGCAGGCTGACACTCTCACCATTGACCGAGGGAATGGTCGCGACACGGACATCGACGGGCTCCCCGTCGAGCTGGAGATTGATGCGTCCATCCTGGGGGAGACGGCGCTCCGCAATGTCAAGTTGCGCCATGATTTTCAGGCGCGAGACCAAGGACGCCTGGAGCTTGCGGATGTTGGGGGGCACCGTCACCTCCACCAAGGAACCATCAACGCGGTAGCGAATCCGCAAATCACGCTCCAAGGGCTCCACATGGATGTCCGTGGCCCTCTCCTTGAGGGCTTCGCGGAAGATCTGGTTCACGAAATTCATCACCGAGGCCTCTTCATCCTCGGCATCCAGAACGTTGATCTCCTGGACCATTTCGTCGTCGTCAGCCCCGCCTTCCCGGCCTTCGAGCAGTTCATCGAAATGCTCGGCACCCACCCCATAACCGAGACGGAGTCCCTCCACAATCTGGTAACGCGTCGAAACGGCCCAAGTCACGCGCTTGTGAAGATCCCTCCCGACGGCCTGTCGGGCGTCGATGTCAAAAGGATCGTAGGTCATCAGACACACATCCTGCCCGTCAATGCGGCCCGGGAGCAACCGGTGGCGAAGAGCCAGACGTGCCGGGAAGCGGGTGTGCAGAGGCTGGGAAAGGTCGATTTGGGCCTCCGGGAGGAATTCCAGGCCGGTGGCTTTGGCCAGATTTTCCGCAAAGAGGACCTCATCGACCAGGTCCGCCTCCAAAATGGCCAGGACCAGGGATCCATGGCGTTGCTGGGCTTCCAGCAGGGCGGCTTCACAGCGGCTGCGATCCTGACACCCGCTGTCAGCGGCGATTTTGGCTACAAGTGGTACGAGAGACATGGGGACGGTCTGGGGAATCGACGCCGGAAAGAACGCTTTGGCAAGGCCGTTTCAACCCCGAAACACGCCGCAGGTTGCAGAAAAGGCCCGGTCCAGCCCCAAGAGGAAGAGGCCCGGTCTTGACGAAGCCACAGCCCCCGGGTGATGGTGTGCGGATGAATGCTGAAACCGCCCCCTTGGAATCCGAAACCGCCACTCCAAACCAACCCGTCGCAGTCCCTCCCACCGCTCTGGAAGACGAAGACTTTGGGGATGCCTCCCTGGGGGAACGCCAGCCTGAAGTCTGCAACATGGAAGACGGCTGCACCTCCTGCCAGTGAAGCCAGGAGCAGGGATTCATCCCCAATCCGCCACGATCTCACGGGCCTCTGACAAAGTCAGGCCCGTGGGCAGATTGAGGTAAACCGACACCCAGGCATGGCCCCGCCCGGTATGGGCCGCGAGGCCGTGAATGTTCGCCCCCAATCTCCGGAAAGCCTTGCAGGTCAAGACGTAGATCAAGGCCCCGACATCCGCTGAAGTCTCCGCCCGCAGGCAATACAAACCGATCCGCCACTCATCCAGAGTGACGTGCCGGGCGACGTCTGGAAGAGCGGCCTCGTCTTCCTCACTGATGTACCGGTGTTCCTGGATGGCCTCCTCGAGAGCCCGATTGAGGTCCGGCCCGGAAGCCGCCGCTCCGGAAGGACTGAGGTGGAAAAAATCAAGCGCCAGTCCGTGATTGGCCGCCGAAAACAAATGTGCCTGCCGCAATCCGATGCCGCGCTTCCAGAACGCCCCGCTGATCGACGCGGCAATTCCGGCATGGTCGGGAGCCGCCACGCCCAGAATGACCGAGGCCCCTTCCCGGATGGTGCTGGACTTTGGCCGGGCTCCGGGCCCCTGCGCTCTGAGCCGGAGCAAATGGACGCCAAATCGAATGGCATAGTGTCGGTAAATCCCCTCGAAGAAATCTTTTCCAAAATCCTGGAGGATGGCCAATTCCTCGGGATCATAACCAGCCTTGGTCAGGGCTTGAGCCGGGTCCTGACGGGGGCGGAAGGGCATCCGGGCCTTGGCATAAAGTTCCCGAATATTGAACCAGCGGGCTGGATCATGCTCCTCAGACTCCCACTCAGCCCGGTCCGCGCAGGTGAAGACGAAAAGAGCCCGCAACACGGTGAGGTCGTTGCCACAAAGCTGGACGATTTTGGAGGCCTGCACGGCATCCATCAGGTCGGCATCGGCAATTTCTTTGAAGGCACGCCGGTTGGCGACGAGGAATTGAGCCAGCTTGAGTGTCTCGGGCAGGAAGTCCGCGAACTTGAAACAACCACTGTAATATTCCTGCAGAGGGATCCCCGAGAGACCGCTCGAAAAACGTTCATGGAGCGGGCGGCTCTCATCCTCGCGTGCCGCGACATCCTCGGGCGTGACTGGCAGGCGCTTGGTCTTCAGCGCGAGCTTGATGGCCGCAATCCAGACCATGTCGAGGGCGGCGGCTTCCAATGCCATCGAGACTTCATAGGTCCTGTCGGCGAGGGCGGAGGGCTTTTCAGAGTTTGATTGCTGAGCCAGACCAGCGAGGCGTTTTTTTTCCAAAGCACGGATTTTTTGCCGCTCCAAAGCCCCCCGGAGCGAGACCCGTTCGGTCATGACACGTTCGTCCAAGGAGGATTCGAACTTCCCATAGCCGGGAAAAAGCCTCTCTTCGGTCCCGGGGATCTGGGAGAGGAATTCGAACGAATCCGCCAGACTGCCACGCGGTTCATAAAAGAGTTCCGCCAATTCGGGGACCGGGACCAACCAGTCTCCCGCTTCGAGAAAGGTCGTTTCCAGTTCGGCCGGGTCAATCGGCAGCTCGTAGCGTTGGGAAATCAGCAGTAGTGAAAGCGCCGCCCGGCTCCGCGCCTCCCCGTCGGCTCCCTCCGGCAATGGGGTGTGAAACAACCCTCCCGCGCCAAGGGCAACAGGATGCCCGGGAGCAATGCTTCGGCCGGGCCGCAATTCTCCTTCGACAACGCCCCGCCCAAAAGCTGCGAGGCGCCTCCGCGCGAGCAGGAGCCGGGCTCTCACGGCATCACCGAACTCGAACCGCTCCCTCTCGGTCGCCTCCGGCCCCAACATGGCACCGAAACTGAGGAAATCCCCGAATCCGAGGACATCCTCGACATGGTTCCCCAAGGCATCGGGCTGGCCCCCCGGCGGCCGCTGGAGATGGATCCAGGCTCGCAACCGGAGCAGAAATTCGTAGCTTTCAAGGACCCGGGGATCCTCAATCCGCGCATAAATGTCCCGGCTGTGGACAAATTCTTTCCCAGCCAGAGTCCAAATCCCCGCTAGAAAGAGGCGCAGACCGTCGCTCTTGATGTCGAAACGGTCCAGTCTCTCGGGCTCTGTGCCTGCCTTCTCCCATTGTCGGCGCCAGAAATTGCGCACGAGGAGAAAATGTTCGAACGGGTCGAAGGTCTCCCGGATCCGTTCCCGAAATTTGTCAGTCAAACCTGCGGGATCATGAACCGGAGCCATGTCAATGAAAGCATTGAGCTGCTTGCCATCAATCGCGGGAATGTCTTCAAAACAAAAGGGCAGGGCCTGGAAGCAGAACCCATAGCGGTTGAAGAACTGCCTCGTGTGCAGGGTTTGGCGCTGCAGTTCGAGAAGGAATTCGTTTCCCTCGATGGCATCGTCGAACAAAAAGGCCACATCGAGATCGGAACACGGGGTGATTTCCCCCCGTCCGGTCCCCCCCAGAGCCACCACGGCAAAGGGACGATCATAGCCAAACAGGGCCTGTTGCTCGGAGGCCCACTCGGCCAGTGGGGTCAGGTGGATCCCGCTCCGCTCGGTCACAATTGACCGGCCGTTATTCAGCTCGGAAGAGAGAATCCGCTCGTCATTCGCCGCAATCAGTCGCAGGTAGTTCTCGCGGGGCAAGAGAAGCCCGGACTCATCTTGGTCGGTTGGGGTGATGCTGGGAGGCTTCATGGACGGACCGGTAGGCGTGGTGGGAAAGACCATCCAATGGCATCTGGTTTTGTCGTCTCTGCAACGCTTTTTTCGCCGCCAAAACAGCAATCCGGCACAAGTCGGGGTTGGAATTCTCAATCATGGCAGGTTTGTGGAGCAGGTCGCCTGCCCCCCCCGAAGAAGTTGTGAGCGCTTCTCGCCTCCACCACGGATGCGCCACCCCCCTTGGTTGACCAGACCCTGTGAACAGGGCACAGTGGTTGGACTCCCCACATGAAGACCCGATCGTTCCCTTTTTCTCTGCCACTGGCTCCCGTCTTTTTCTCCCTGGCTCTGGCGTTGGTCGTTGCCCTCGGGGTGACCGCGCAGGACAAAAAGGAGCCCCCCGCTCCGGCGCAGCAACCCGCGGCGGCAAAGCAGCCCAATCCCCACGGAGAACCCGAACCGGCCCTGACCAAGGAGCAGGCCGATGCCATCGAAGGACGTTTTCTCTCCGGCAGCCGCCAGTTGACGCTGGGCGGCAAACGCTCCGGGGAAGGCTACTTTTCCGCCGATGGCCACAAACTGATCTTTCAAAGTGAACGGGATCCGGACAACCCTTTTTACCAGATCTATGTGCTCGATCTGGAGAACGGGGATTTGGAGCGCATCTCCCCGGGACAGGGCAAGACCACCTGCGCCTGGCTCCATCCCGATGGAAAGCGGGCATTGTTCGCCAGTACTCAAGAGGATCCGGAAGCGGTGGCAAAACAGAAAGCCGAACTGGATTTCCGCGCCTCCGGCCAACAGAAGCGGTATTCCTGGGATTACGACGAGCATTTCGACATCCAGGAGTATGATTTTGCCACCAAAACGTATCACAACCTGACCCACACGCTGGGCTACGACGCCGAGGGAGCCTATTCGCCCGACGGAAGCCACGTGGTCTTCGCCTCCAACCGCCACGCCTACACCGACACCCTGGACAAAGCCCATGCGGAACGCTTTGCCCTCGACAAGTCTTCCCTGATGGACATCTATACCATGAAGACTGACGGCTCGGAGGTGAAACGTCTCACCGACACCGATGGCTACGATGGGGGGCCTTTTTACAGCGCCGACGGCAAAAAAATCTGCTGGCGCCGCTTCGACAAGGAAGGATTCATTGCGGAAATCCACACTATGAACGCCGACGGGACTGATCCACGGCAAATCACGCGTCTCGGAGCCATGTCCTGGGCGCCGTTCTTCCACCCCAGCGGGGACTATCTGATTTTTGCGACCAACAAACACGGGTTCGACAATTTTGAATTGTATCTGGTGGATGCCGCCGGCAAGCATGACCCGGTCCGCGTCACTTCCACCAAAGGCTTTGACGGACTGCCCTGCTTTTCGCCGGACGGCAAACAGCTCGCCTGGACCTCGAATCGGACCCCGGACAAGCAATCTCAAATCTTCCTTGCCAACTGGGATCACGATGCCGCCCGTCATGCGCTGGAACTGGAGGGCTCTCCAGCGGCCTCCGCAGCCATTGTGCCCGCCGACCGCCCAAGCATGGAACAAACCGCGCCGGAAATCCGGGTCGAGGATTTGAAGCAACATATCGGATACCTCGCCTCGGATGCGCTGCAGGGACGTCTCACCGGCACTCCGGGCGAACAGGAAGCCACGGCCTACGTGGCCAAGGCCTTCGAGTCTTTTGGTCTGGAGCCCGCCGGGGACCAAGCCGGATGGTTCCAGCCCTTCGGGTTCACCGCAGGGGTCGCCCTCGGTCCCGACAACCGGCTTACCATGATCCGGAATGGGGAGAGTGAAACACTCGCCCCGGACAAGGACTGGCGTCCCATCTCCTTCTCCCGCAATGGAAAGCTGGGAGCCGGAGGCATTGTTTTCGCCGGCTATGGCATGGAAGTCCCCGCAGAGAACGCCAAAGGTCCCGATGACACCGAGTATTCCTCCTATTTCCATCTCGATGTCAAAGGCAAGTGGGTCATGGTCCTCCGCTTCTCTCCGGAAAATGCCCCCAAAGAACAGCGGGAGAAGCTGCAACGCTTCGCCCACCTCCGGCACAAGGCCATGGTCGCCCGCCGCAAATTTGCGCACGGTATCATCTTTGTCAGCGGGCCCAACTCCAAATCGAAAAACGACCTCATTCCCATGGAGTTCGACGCAGCCATGGCCGATTCCGGCATCCCTGCCATCTCGGTCACTCAGGAGGTGGCGGAGCGGATGCTCAAGGGCAGCGGCAAAGATCTGAAAACCCTGCAGGATGAGTTGGACAAAGGCGAACCGGTCGCGGGATTCCCCCTGCCCGGCGTGGAACTGGCCGCCCACATCGACGTGGCCCAGGAAATGCGCACCGGCCGCAATGTCCTGGCCGTTCTCCGGGCGGATGATCCAGCTGCCGCGAAACAGCCCGCCGTGCTGCTCGGAGCACACGTTGATCACCTCGGTCCCAGCGCCGGACCGGGATCGTTGGCCCGCGAGGACGAAAAGCAACTGATCCACCACGGCGCCGATGACAATGCTTCGGGAGTCGGCGGCATGTTGGAAATTGCCCAGTGGCTCGCGGATCAGAAGAAGGCGGGCAAACTTCCCCTGAAACGGGACATCCTCTTTGCCGCCTGGTCTGGAGAAGAAATCGGCCTTCTCGGCTCGGCGCATTACGTCAGGGTCAAAGCCAAAGCCGCCAACGGCGATGAAAACGCTCCCCTGCGGGACAGCTTCGCAGCCTACCTCAATCTCGACATGATCGGACGTCTCGACAAAAGCGTCCTCCTTCAGGGTATCGGTTCAAGTCCCTATTGGGCTTCCGCCATCGAGCAGCGCAATGCGCCCATCGGCCTTCCTGTGACTTTGCAGAACGACACCTACCTGCCAACTGACGCGACCAACTTCTATCTTCGCCAAGTCCCCATCCTGGCGGCTTTCACCGGCGCCCACAGCGACTACCACACCCCCCGTGACACGGCGGACAAAGTGCGTTACGAAGGCGCCCGGGACATTGCCAAACTTTTTGCCCAGCTGACCCGCGGCATCGCCCTTGCTGGAGACGTGCCTGAATATGTCAAGGTGGACCCTCCCAAAAACCAGGGCGCGCGGGGTTTCCGGGTGTTCCTGGGCACGATCCCGGACTATTCCCAGGGCGACTTGAAAGGGGTCAAACTGAGTGGGGTGAGTGGCGGTGGCCCGGCGGACAAAGCCGGTGTCAAAGGGGGAGACATCATCACCGGACTGGCCGGAAAGGAAATTCTCAATATTTACGACTACACCGCCATCCTAGGAGAACTGAAACCTGGACAGGAGACGGAAATCGAGGTCGACCGCGACGGCAAGAGGATCAAACTCAAATTGATGCCCGGGTCCCGGGACTGAACTGATCTGGGTGCCGGAAGGCAAGTTTGAAAAACGGGCTCCGGAGGGAGGTCAGGCCCTTCGCGACTTTCCAAAGACGAAATCAGAAGCGCCGTTCCTCCATCGTGATGACATCCCAGGGAATGATCAAGGACTGGCGCGGCATTCTCGCGAACTGCTCAAATTCTCCGTGCCTGCTCACTTTTTGGTCCGGACCACATTTTTCCTCAGGATGACTTTCACGAAGG
>JADZAX010000403.1 GCA_020852405.1 Verrucomicrobiales bacterium | reverse complement strand
GGGCGTTCTGGCGGAGGACTATGTGCCTTCGCCGGGAATGCACTGCGGCTGGTGCAACCACCGCACGGCCTGCCGGAACTGGACGGGAAACGGCTCCTAAACGGGCGCCTTCCTGCCTTTCCAGTTCCGGCTTTACCCTCCGAAAAGCTTGCTCTGCCGGGGAACCTGAAACCGCCCGCATCACTCCCGAGCGGCGGTTTCGGTTCCCTGGCTCCGGAGGAGAAATGCCTCCCTCAACCAGAGCAGAACATCGCAACCCAAATCAACTCATCCATCCAAAACCAAAACCAAAACCAAAACACACGAACATGAACATGAAACATCCGAAACATCCTCTCTGGAAAACCCTGCTCCTGACCACCCTGCTTGCCTCTACTCTGGGGGCTGTGGGCTGCCGGCGTCCGGGCCATCCTCCCGCCGCTGGAACAGATTCCGGCTCAACCTTAGTCACAGTAAACGCCCTCGCCTTTTCCTCCGAAGAGGAGGACTCCGGCTGGTTTGCCCGCTTGACGGGCTTCCAGCAGACTCTGGCCGCCCGGTCCGCCCAGGTGGCGGTGGCCCGGGAAGCCGCGAAACGCGCCGAACTGGAAGCCGACGCCGTGCGCGTGCAGCTCGACGTGCAGCGCGAGTCCACCCACGAAGCCCGGCAGGGCCTGTCCTTCTGGCGGGTCACCGCGTGCGTGCTGGCCGCCCTGAGTCTGGTTGCCGTGTTTATCGGCGCGGCTCTGGGTTCCCAGGCCCGCCGTCAAAGTCATGACAGCCACGGCACCTCCGAATGCCGCCTCCGCCATGACAGCCACAACAGCCACGTGAGCCAGCACCCATCCCGGAATACTCCCAATGCCTGCCCGACCCTTGTCTGAAACTCCCGATCCGTTCGCGGAAACTGAGGACGGAAGGGAAACCCCCTCCCCGTCCACGGGACGATCCACCCCTGTCGGGCGCTGGCTTTGGCGTCCCCGGCCCGTGCCGATGCCCCTCCTGCCGCTGGATTTCGAGCGATTGGGGGCCTTTCAACGCGGCGTCGAGGCGCTTCTCTATGCCATCGCCCGCCTGGAACGCTGGCTTAGTCCGGGGGGTGGCCTGCGGGCCTGGCTGCGGCTCAACCTCCTTGCCGGGCTGGCCTTGAGCGCCAGCGCGGTGTTGGTGCTGCCGGCGGCCCGCCACGTCATCCTCGAACTGGTCGACTGGACCGGCATGGCCGACACCATGGCCGCCCATGTGAGCGGTGCCGTATTGCGGTTGCCGCCCGCTTTGGTGGTGCTGGCGCTCACGGCCCTGGGTCTGGCCTACTGGCGCCGCTGGCACCAGCGACGGCATTCCGATCCACGTGATCTGCGCGAACGCGCCGGCTATGAGGACTACCGCTAAATCGGGGCGTCTCCGGCGGGAACTGGTTTCGAACTGGTTTTCCCGGGGGCGCCTTTTTCTTTGATCCCCACACTTGTCACTCATTCCGTTTTTCCAAACGAACTCCTTCACACCCATCTCATCCCAACTTCTATGAAACCATCCCATCAAGCTCACTCATCCCATCCCATCCAAAACCTTCCGCCAACTGCCCCCCCGGCGCAGGCTCCCTCCGTCGGCGTCACCGGCGCGGACCTGCGCACCGCCGTCGGCGGACTGCTCAAGATCGTCACCCGCAAGCCCGTGCCTGCCTTGCTCGGCTGCGTCCGGCTTGAAACCCTCGGCCGTCCGCCGGAGGGCCGGCTGTGTTTCACCGCCACCGATCCCCACCTGACGCTGCGCCTGGAAATCCCGGCACGGCTCACCGGTGACAGCGCTCTCCCGCCCTACCTGCTGCCCTTCGATCGGCTGCGGGATCTGGCGCGGGCGGCCCGGCCCCATGACAGGGTGCCGCTGCCACCGTTGCCCCGCGTCCCGCCGGTGGAGGAATTCCCTCCCTGCCCCGCTGTTCCCGGTCCCGTTCTGGCTCTGCCCGAAGAGGCGATCACCGGCATGCTGCGGGCTTTCACCTGCGCCTCCTGCGACGTCACCCGACCGGTTCTCCTGGGAGCCTGTTTCGACGGCGCGGATGCTCCGGAATTCCGAGCCGTGGGCACTGATGGCCGCCACCTCTACCGGGGTCCGGCCTTCCGGCTCCCCGGTCTGCCGCCGCAGCTCATCGTCCCCGACCATCCGGTCTGGACTTGGAAACCCCTGCGTGATTCCCGGCCCTGGACGCTGCGCCTGGGTCCGGAGACGAAGGACGCCCCGCGGACTTTCGAGATCGCGGGCCCTTGGTGGTCGATCACCGGACGGTGCCTGGAGGGACACTACCCAAACCACCGGCCCGTGGTGCCACGCTCAGATCAGTTGCGCACGCGAGTGGACCTGCCGGCATCGTTGCCCGCGGAGCTGGTCCGGCTGCTCCCGCTACTGCCCGGCCACCGTCTCAGCCAGGGTCCCGTGGGGATCGAGGTGACGGCCCGGGGGAAGGTCCACCTGCTGTGCCGTGAGTCGCCGGAGGATCCCTGGGAAATCCGTGCCCTCGTCGGAGCGCGCGCCCAAGGTCCGGCGATCACGGTGTTTGCCAAACGCGAGCACTTGGCCCGCGCCTTGGCCTTCGGGATGGACCGAATCGATCTGGTGGACGAGCACACGGCGCTACGGCTGGGCGGGGAGGATGAATGCCTCCTGGCCATGCCGCTGCCTCTGCCGCCAGACCTGAATGCTTCGCGTTCTGTGGTGGGACCGGCCATCCACGGGAGGGCCCCACTCCGGTCCACTGCGGTGCCTTCCCGGAAGTCCCTGAGGGACGCCCAAGCTCCACCCCAAAGAGTGAACCCTCCAGCCCAAACCCCCGGCGATCCCGTGGCGGAAGCCGAAGGGCAGCTCAGCAGTCTGCGCCAGTCCATCCGGGGTCTTCGCGAAGGACTTGGATCGGTGGCCGCCGCGCTCAAGCTGGTG
>JADZAX010000402.1 GCA_020852405.1 Verrucomicrobiales bacterium | reverse complement strand
TCCAGCCACCGGACATGAGGCGCCAGAAATCTTGTCAGAACTGGAGAAATCCACCCTTGGGTGGCGGGCTGCGACTCCTGGGGCGCAACCCGAGGGGGGATTTTGCAAATCGCCGGAGCCGGATGCTCAGGAATTGAAGGTCCGGGTCGCCGGGTAGGAACCGAGGTGCCGGATTCTCAGGGAGACCGCATTGGCAGATTTGAGAGCTTCCCGGACGGTCTCATCGGCCTCGCTGCCCTGGATCTCGATGAAGAACCGATATTTGTTGGGTTGTCCCACGATGGGGCGGCTTTCGATTCGCTTCAGATTCACCCCGCTCCTGGCGAACGGTTCGAGAAAGGAAAACAGACTGCCGGAGGCATCCGGCAGGTCCACCGCGAGACTGGTCTTGTGGTTTTCCGGGGAAACGGGATTGGGCTCCAGGCCGACGATAAAAAACTGGGTCACATTGGGGACTTCCGCCTGCAAAGGGTAATGGAGGACCTCCAACCCATAGCGGGCGCCGCTTTCCCGCGCTCCGATGGCGGCGGACCCGGGCTCCTGGGAGGCGAAAATGATGGCATTGGAGGTGCTGGGAGCGGTGATCTGGCGGGCCTCGGGATAGTGCTCACGGAGCCACCGCTCACAATGCTGGAACGGAGCGAAGTGGGAGTAGATCCTGACAATGGTGTCGCCCTCCCTTCCGAGCAGAGCCAGTTTCACATTCAGCGCGATTTCCTCCCGGACCTGGATCCGGGCCGACTCGTCGAGAATGCGGTCGACGGTGGCGGTGATGATGCCTCCCGATGAGTTTTCGATCGGCACGATGCCGACTGCTTCGGGGTGATCCTTGAGATAGTCGAAAACCGCTTCCACCGAAGGAAGAGGTGTCAGGGGGTGGTTTTCCCCGAAGCGTTGCCGGGCCACGAAGTGGGTGAAGGTCCCTTCCGGACCAAGATAAGCCACTGGAGGAGAATCCGGTGAGACTGCGGCGTCGGCGTTCATGGAGGAGAAGATCGGATCGTAGGGAACGGCTCAGTGAAAGATGAAGGGGACCCCGAGGTCTTCAAAGGCCTTTTTTTCATCGGCCATGTAGCGGCCGGCGAGATTGTCGAAGAGACCTTTGGCCCTGCTTTCGGCGAGGAAGGCATTGATCCGTCCCAGCAATTCACTTTCGCCATGACGCAGGCCGATGGCCCAGGTTTCGGCCCGGATGGGTTTGAGGATGGGCCGGGTCGTGTCGGTGTGGCGTTTCCAGTGCTGGTAAATCGAGATCTGGTCGTAAATGAAGGCGGCGGCTTTGCCCTGGACCACCTCCAAGACACAGGCGGCGGCATCATCGAGGACCACGAGTTCGACCCCTTCGAGGTGTTGCTGGGCCCAGGTGTGACCGGTGGTGCCAAGTTTGACCGCCACCTTGGCCGTGCTTTCCGACAGATCGTCGGACGATTGGATGGTCGAATCTTTTCCCACCAGCATGCACAATCCGTTGGTCACATACCCATCGGAAAAGGCGATGGATTTCTCGCGCTCCTCGGTCCGAGTCATGGATGAAATGATGAGGTCGATTTTTTTGGTTTGCAGGGAGGGAATGAGGCCATCCCAGGCCATGGGTTCAATACGGACCGGACGATCCAGGTATTTGGCCAATTCCTCCGCGAGACGGACACTGATCCCGTCCGGTTCCCCATCGGCACTCCGCATTTCAAAGGGAGGGTAGTCCAGCTCCATTCCGACGACCAAGGGAGATGGCCCGTCGGGAGTGGGGGCCGATCCGCCACAACCGGTGAACATCAGGGCAGCCAGAGCTCCGACCCCGAGAAGACTGCGGCGCAAGACAAGGGATGGCATGGCGGACTTAGTGGCGGTCGTCTTCATAGCCGGTAAGTCCTCCGTCAATGATCGGTGGTCGGCCGGGGGCTGCGACCGGTTCCGGTGCCGGAGGCGTAGGCGTAGGCGTAGGGCTAGGCACGGGGGCTGCCGGGGCTTCGGGGGAGACGGGCGCCACCAGTCCTGCCGAGATGATCATTTTCATCGCCTGCTCCACTGAGAGCTTGGAATTCATGACGCGGGAGTCCTCAATGATGAGGACGAATCCGGTCATGGGATTCGGTGAGGTGGGCAGAAAGACCGTGGTGACCGGCTTGCCGATGTCCTGGTCATGGTATTGACCGGTGACGAAGGCCACGAGGCGGGATCCGGGGGAGGGGTAGTCGATGTAAACGACGCGCTGGAAATTGGTCGGACCGCCCAGGTTTTTGAAGGCGTCGATCATTTGTTTGATCGCGGAATAAATCGACGAGACGATTGGGAAGCGGAGGAAGATCCGGTCCACCAGATCGATGATCCGGCCACCGATGACATTTCGGGCCATCGAGCCAAGGAAGAAAAAGATCACCAACGGGACGGCAATGCCGAACAGATTGAGAAACCAGGACGCCGGCACCAGATAGCCGGGTTCCCCCACTTTGTGTCCGAGGACGAGATTGACAATATTGAAACCGATGTCGATGAGGGGGCGCCCCACCGTCAGGATGAAGCTGTAGCTCAGCGCCAGCAACCAGAGGGTGACAATGAGGGGAAAGGCCACCGCCAGACCGGTCAGCAGCCGGTTGCGGATGTTCGTGAGGACGGGCCGCCAGTCCTCGAAATGGTCCTGTCCCGGCGAAGGGGTGTGAGACTTGGGGCTTTCAGGTGGGTGGGGCACTTGGGTCATCAGCAACAGAGTGCCGGAGCATACACCGCCCGGGGCAGCCTTCAACCCGATAGATGTTTCCCTGGGCAAAGCCGGGGAAGGTCCGGTATTGAGGTGGTTTTGGGAAGGACCGTGATCGGATTCCAGGGGTGATTATTAGGGGTGGCACAGCGCGGTCCTTCTGCTTGAGTGGGGAGGAACCCCACCAACCGATCATGCCAGCCTCCAGCCTCCTTTTGGACGTCTACGATCATCATCCCGAGAGCCCCGTGTCGGCAGCGGTCCTGGCTGAGCGGGGAAGGTTGGCCCTTCCGTTGTGCCTGGAGTCTCCCGCCGCCGGGGCTCCCTGCCTGCTGCCTGGTTTGGAAGAGGTGGAAGTCTCTCTGGTGACCGATAAGGAAATCGCCCGGGTGCACGGAGAATACCTCGATGACCCGACCCCGACCGATGTCATCACGTTTCATCACGGAGAAATCCTCATCAGTGCCGATACCGCGGTCCGGGTCGCCGGAGAGTTGGGGCAACCCGCGGATCGGGAAGCGCTGCTCTATCTGATCCATGGCCTGCTGCATCTCAATGGGCACGATGATCAAGAGGAGGAAGCCCGTGGCCTGATGCATGCCCGACAGGAAGCGATCCTGGCCGCCATTTGGCCGATCTGATCTCCGTTGGATCACCCGGAGCGGCGCAATCCGGCGATTGCCCGGTGGCCCGGGTTGGCCTACACATGGGTATGCGATGGTTCTTCCCTGAAATCTTGGCGCTCTCCTGTTTGTTCCTTCAGGAATCTGTGATGGCGCAGGCTCCCGCCGCCTTTCCCGACCCTGCTCCACCCGAGGTCCATCCGGTTGCCTCCGGGGGAGTGGTTCCGGAGCCGCAGGCTTTTGACCGTCTCACCTTCCACGCTGCTCCCAAACCCCTCTCGCCCCGCGCCGTGACTTCTGACTGGCCCCGGCTGCTTGGGCCCGCCGACAATGCCACCTCGCCCGAGACGTCTTTGTTGAAAACCTTCCCGCCGGATGGTCCGGCCAAAGTATGGGAGGTGTCCAAAGGGGAAGGCTACACATCCCCTGCCATCGTGGGGGACAGGCTTGTGATTTTCCACGCCCTTGATGGCCAGGAGACGCTGGAGTGCTTGCATCCCGAAACGGGCCGGCGCTACTGGTCTCATTCCTACCCGATTTCCTATGAAGACCGTCTGGGCTACGCCAATGGTCCCCGGGGAGGACCAGTCGTGGCTGATAACAGGGTGGTCACCCTGGGCGTGACCAGTGTGCTGAGCTGCACCGATCTTGTCAGCGGGCAGGTGGTGTGGCGCCGTGACCTGGCGGCGGAATTCCAGGTGCCGCAGGAATTTTTCGGCCACGGTTCCACCCCGCTGATCCATGACGGACGTCTCTATGTCAATGTCGGGGGCAAAGGGGAAAAAATCGATGGCACGGAAGACCGTCGCGAGAGAGCGCGCAAACTCGCCACTCCCGGGCTCTGCGTCGGGGCCTTTGATCTGGGGACCGGAAAATTGATCTGGGGAATGAAGGATGAGTGGGGGAGCAGTTATGCCGCTCCCATCCTGACCACCCTGCACGGCCAGCAGAGGCTGCTGGTCTTTGCCGGCGGGGAGAGTGATCCCGCCACTGGAGGATTGCTTTGCCTTGATCCGGCCGACGGACGGGTCGTCGACCGGTTTCCCTGGCGGGCCGACATGTACACTTCGGTCAATGCTTCGACCCCCGTGGTGGTGCCGGGGAAAAACCGGGTTTTTGTGACCACCGCTTATCCCAAGGGCGCCCCCATCGGAGGCATCATGCTGGAATACGATGCCGCTGGCAAAGCCCACGAAGTCTGGCAGTCCAATCGTCTGGCCTGCCATTGGATGAATCCGCTGCTCATCGATGGCCATCTCTACGCCATTGATGGTGAGACAGAGGCAGCATCCCAGTTGGTGTGTGTCAATGCCGACAACGGCAAGGAAGTCTGGCGGACCGAGATCACCTGGGAGGCTTCGGTGGGCGGGCGCAATTACCGGCTCAGCATTCTGCGGGCTTCGCTCCTCCAGGTCGACGGGGCCGTCCTTTGTCTGGGGGAGACCGGGAGCCTGCACTGGCTGGATCTCACTCCGGCCGGGGCCAAGGAAACCGGCCGGGCCCAGCTGTGGCTCGCCCCTCACACCTGGTCTACCCCTGCCGTGAGCCGTGGGCTGCTTTTCGTGGCCCAGCATGAACAAGGGCAGGATGGCACTCCGCAACGGTATGTGTGCTACGACCTGAGGGCGTCGTCTCCGGCACCGTGAGATCCGTATTTAGACCCTTTGCCAAAATTTTCTGCCGAAACTTGAAATGATCACTTGTACTATTTCTTGCGCCTGTCATAGGTGACCTATCGCACGTCCACACCAGCTCCCCAATCGAGAGAATTGCCCCCTTGAAGAGTTGGAGCTGGCAATGGATTGCGGCCCCGATCACAAGAGTTTCTGTCGGCTCAATGCGATGCATCTGCTCATGATTGGGGTTCCCTATGAACTGGTGGTTTGCAATAGCCGCACCAGTGAAAGAACGGTTCGGTTTTGGGTATCCCGTTTCAAC
>JADZAX010000401.1 GCA_020852405.1 Verrucomicrobiales bacterium | reverse complement strand
GCCGACTGCATCTCGATGTCAAAGCGATGTCCACCGAGCAGAAGCCCATCCCCCAGATCATCCGGGAATGCGCCGCCCACACCGTGCATTTCCACGCCAACGATCCCAACCTGCTGGGCCCCGGCATGGGCGAGATCGATTTTGTTCCGATCTTTGAGGCCTTGAAGGACACCGGCTACGACGGATGGATCTCGGTCGAAGTCTTCGACTACTCTCCCGGCGCCGAAACCATCTGTGAGCAAAGTCTTGCCTACATGCGCGACGTTGCCGCCCGCACCGGTCTCGACCAGTAACCGCCTCCCGCTCCCTCTTTTTCCGCCGCCATGAATGTTCGCTTCGGTCTCCTCCTGCTCCTCGCCACCTCCTCCGTCCGGGCCGATTGGCCGGAATTCCGCGGCCCCACCGCCAACGGACTCGTTCCCGCCGCGGAGGCCGCGAAGCTGCCGGTGAAATGGAGCGAGACGGAAAATGTGGCCTGGAAAGTCGAACTGCCCGGCCAAGGCTGGGCCACCCCCGTGATCCAGGAGGGCAAGGTGTGGATCGCCACCGCCGCGCTGGACGGCACCACCTTCTCGGTGCTCGCCCTCGACGAGGCCACCGGCAAGGTGCTCCTCGAGAAACGGCTCGCCACCTGTGACAACCCCGAACCACTGGCCAACAAAGTCAACACCTACGCCTCCTGTTCTCCGGCCGCCGAGAAAGGTCGCGTCTATGTTCACTTCGGCAGTTACGGGACCTTCTGTCTGGACACCACGACGTTTGAAGTGCTCTGGGAACGCCGCGACCTCACCTGCAGCCACTGGCGGGGGCCGGGAGCCTCCCCCATCCTCTGGGGCGACCGTCTGATCCTCAGTTTCGACGGGGCCGACCAGCAATACCTCGTCGCCCTCGACAAAGCCACCGGCAAGACCCTTTGGCGCGCCGACCGCACCACCGACTTTGCCGACTACGACGCCAAAGGCCGCCCCTCCAACAGTGGCGACATGCGCAAAGGCTACAGCACCCCCTATCTGACCGATGTCGCCGGAACGCCCACCATCATCAGCCCCGGGGCCAAGGCGGCCTGGGCCTACGATGCCCGCACCGGCGCCGAACTGTGGAATCTCACCTACTCCACCCATTCCCCGTCTTCCCGCACCGTCGTCTCGTCCAAGCTCGGACTGGCCTTCATCAACACCGGTCTCGGAAAGGCCGAAATTCATGCCGTGAAGCTCAATCCACCGCCCACCGGCACCGTCAGCGAATCTCAAATCGCGTGGAAGCTGCTCAAGCGGACGCCGAAGATGTCCTCCCCGGTTCTCGTGAACGACCTGTTGTTCATGAATGCCGACGGCATCTCCAGTTGCGTCGACGCCGCCACCGGCGAAGTGCTGTGGTCGGAGCGGACCAACGGCCAGACCACGGCCTCCCTGATCGCCACCCCGGACCGCGTCTATGTCTGTGATGAGGATGGCAAAACGGCGGTGTTCAAGGCCTCTCGCACCTATGAACTGCTGGCGGAAAACCAGCTCGATTCCGGTCTGATGTCCTCGCCCGCCGCCTCGGACGGCAGTTTGTTTCTCCGCACCAAGACCCATCTCTACCGGATCGGCCATTGAAGGACTCCCCGGTTGGCAGGGCCCGCGCAGCCCTCAGATCTCGGCGATGAGCCGCCGCAGTTCCCCGGCCGGCCATTGTCCCGGCGCGTTGGGCTCACGCAGATAGCCGTAGTTCAGCACGGATCCCGCTTTCGCGAGGACGAGACGGGAAAGCTTGCCATGGCTGCCCATTCCCATCGCGCTGATCTGAACCGGCCAACCTTGCTGAAAGAGCGAAACCAGTCCGAACAGGGAAATCATCGATTCCACCCGGACGGCCAACTTCGCGACCGTGGCACCGCCGGCGACGGCTTTTTCGATCTGGTCCCTCAGTCGGTAAAAAGGCGGGGTGCCTTCGAAATCATGAAAGGAAGCCACCACCGGGATGCCTTGTGACTTGGCCTTGGCCACGACATCATGGAGCGACTCGAGAGAGCGCACCTCAATGTCGATGGCGCCCGCCCCGGCTTCCAGAGACTGCAGTAGCAGATCCCGCCGGGCGGCGACGTCGAGCGGGAGCGATCCCCCCTCCTCCTCGCACCGAGCGGTGCACAAGATCGAGCAGTGTTCTTTCAGCCCGGACAGCAATGCCATCGCACGGGAGTGGACTTGGGAACCATGATGCAGAAACGAATCGAGCCGATACTCGAGGACCTCGGCGGGCAGAGGTCTGCCGCTGTCCAGATGCTCCCTGAGCAAAACGAGATCGTCCGGGTGGTGCACCGTGGCGACGGTGAGGCGGCTGGCTGGGGAGAGATCCATCAAGGGCAAAAGTGGGACGCACTGTGGACCGGGGCTCAAGACTTTTCAAGAATGGAGACAGCAGTCTGGAAAAGGAAGGAAGTTCCAGAAACCGGGGCGCGGCAGAGGGGAGACCATCCCTGAAAGGCACCCAAACCCGGCGAGACCAAAAGCCGGGGAAAGAAAACGGGAACGCCGAGGAAAGGCAGGATTCCTCGAACAATTCCCAAACGGACCGACTCAGTTCCGCCCGTGGACAGGATTCGCCTTTTCCGGGGAAGAGAGGCTGAGCAGGAGTTGGGTCAGACTGGGATGGTGGGTCACAATCTGTTTGGCCAATTCCCGCAATTCGGAGTCAAAGGCCTCACGAACCGCCGGATCATTGGCGTAACTTTCTTCAGGATCGCAAGCGGCTGCCTCTAAAACCCGAAGATTATCGTCTCCAGAGCTGTTTTTGGGATTATAGTATTCCATGTTTGGTCTCGGTTTCTGTGTTTTTCTGGGAGGGTATGGTTATAAGAACCGCTCAACCTTGAGAAGGATTGGTATTGGGAGTGGATCGGGGCAAATGCCCCCGTTCGATCAATTCCCGCAGTTTTTCCTTCACCAGATTGTGCGCGGTTTCCGCCACGTTTTTCCCGTAAAGCCCCTGTTCCGTCAACAATTCCAACAGGTCACGCACCTGTTGGGTGGTGGAGACGGTGATCTGGATAGTATCCAGGGTGTTTTTCGGGCGTGCCATTCACCTATTCTTATGGCATTCTTTTCCCATTAATATTAGTTTTAGTCAAGATAGAAATGAGGTTTCTTGAAAAAAAACCTTTTGCTGTAATGATTTCTCGCCGTTTGCGGCCAACATGATGAGAGACTGATCTTCCCCATGAAAACCCTCTGCTGCCCCCGTTTCCTTCCGATCCGTTCTTGGATGGGTCTTGTCCCGGCGTTTTTGAGTGGACTCCTGCTGGCTTCTTCCAGCTCCGCCGCGCCTAAAGAAACCTCCGGATCTTCCGAAGCCTCCAAAACCGTGAAAACCGACTCCTCCGCCCCGACCGATCCGAAATTGGAAACCGCGACATTTGGGGGCGGCTGCTTCTGGTGCGTCGAGGCCGTCCTGGAGCGACTCAAGGGAGTCAAAGAGGTGAGCTCAGGCTATATGGGCGGCCATGTCGACAATCCGACCTATGAACAGGTCTGCCAAAAGAACACCGGGCACGCCGAAGTGGTCCAGGTGAAGTTCGATCCCGCCCAGCTGAGCTATGCGGATTTACTCGATGTGTTTTTCCAGTCCCACGATCCGACCACGCTGAACCGGCAGGGCAATGATGTCGGCCCGCAGTACCGCTCCGTGATTTTCTACCATTCCCCGGAACAAAAGAACATTGCCGAGCAAAAGAAGGCGCTCATCGGGACTCTAGGGATTTTCAAAAGCCCCGTGGTCACGGAAATCACGGCCGCCGGCAAGTATTGGGAGGCCGAAAATTACCATCAGGATTATTTCCGGAACAATCCCGGCAACGGCTACTGCAATTTCATGATCCCGCCCAAGCTCCAGAAGCTCGGTCTCGATGACAAGGGGCTCGGTGAAGGCACGGTGAAAAAGAAGCTCACCGACAAACATTGAGGAGCCACCACTCCACCCCGGAGCGGGCGGCAGGCCCCAGCCAAAGGGGACCAAAGAACGGGAAGGCCTGGAACTCCGGGCATTCAGTGGAGGCTGGCAAAGTCGCCTTCTTCGCAGCAGCGGACAAATCCTTCGGCATGGGATTTCAATTCGTCCCAGCATTGGCGGATTTTTTGGGCTTCCGCTAAGGTGATCTTGTTGTCCAACGCGGCCTGGGAAATTTCCGAGAGGAGGTCCGCGAATTGCTGCACCAATTCATGGGTCGCGGGAACAACCTCGAAACCGGCCCGGCAGTCACTGTGGGGATTCCGCACGAAATACCCCCCGGACTTCCGGCTCAGCCACTCCATAATGGCGGTGTCCTGGGAGAGCCTGATCAGCTCCACGACACGATCGAGGGGATTCCGGCTGCCCGATCCGGTCTCGCCGGCATCTCCCGAGGGTGGCTGGGCCCATTTGTAGACCAATGAAAGGGAAACCCCCAATTCAGCGGCCACCTGTTTGGGACTCACCTTCTCAAAAGCGTCGTGCAAGACATCATGGGATTCCATGGCCGCTATTGTGCGCAAAAAAAGACCTTCCGACAAGCGCCAATCTCGCCCGCAGGCCGCGCTCTGCGCTGGGTACGATTCCTCCGGGGGAAGTCAAATCCCGCCACTTGACAACTTTCAGGACCACGTCTAGTATGCGCCCCCTTTTTTCTCCCCGGACGCTTGTTGGATGAATTTTCATTCCAGTGGTCCCGGGAGAGTGGTGCGGGCCCCGGCGAAGTCTTCTTTTCCAGAGACCTTCCGACCCATCCCACCAATTCCATCATCCCAGCAGACACCTCATCCACCAGCACCGGAACCATTGGCATGGCCACTTACCTCTCCATCAAAGCACAGAAACGCGAGTCCAGCGGCACCTCCACCGCCAAGAAACTCCGCCGCCAGGGAATTG
>JADZAX010000400.1 GCA_020852405.1 Verrucomicrobiales bacterium | reverse complement strand
GGTACCGGGCGAGAGGTTGTGCTCCCATGTTGGTCCAGGTCGCGCCTTGGTCGATTTCATTGTGCAGGATCCAATTGCTGACCCGGCCGCAGGAGCCGTCGACCCTGGACCAGCGTTCCGCCAGAAGGTGAAGCGCGGCACCATAGAGACGGGCAGGGTCTTCCCCCGTCAGGTTGGGCATGGAGTAGACCCCCCGTGCCTCGGCTTCGGGATGGGTCAGCAGGGAATGCGGTTTCCCTGCGGCATCCCTGCCATTTCCTACCAGCAGAATCGCGCTGACGATGATCTCGCGTGAAGCCAGCAAACGCAGCGTCCGGTCATGACTCTGGAGCAGCTTTTCGTTGAGGAAAAAAGTGCGGCCTTCAAACAGCCACGGGGTCCAGCCCGGGGCTGGCGTGTCCCGGATCAGGGTTTGGATCACGACATTCATCGTGGCATGGCGGATGCCGAGATCGAAGATCTCATGGTCCGGACGGCTCAAGGGGGGGATGCCCCCAAGCCCTTTTTGGTGCGGCGCACTCAGCCGGGGCAACGGACGGGCCACTCCCGGATCCCAATGCGACGGCCACCGGGCGGCGCTGGTCCAATGGCCGGAGGCATCGCACAAACGCCAGCGCCAGAGCGCCCGGTCGCGCAAACTGGATGGGTCGATCCGGGGCAGCTTCAAGATGAAGTCTCCACTCGCCTCGGGTGCCACCTCCGCCACCACTTGTTCTCTGGAAGCAGCGTAAGACCGGCTTTCGGGGGGAATCCCGATGAGCTTCATGGGAGCGGTGGCCTTGCCGGTAAGGGTGATCTCTCTCACGCCGACTTGGACAGTTTCGATGTTCTCGGCAAAAGGGGATCGAAGATCCGACAGGACCACCGCGCCTTCGGCATCACGGGACGCGCGAACCTGCTCCCTATTGGCGGCAAGCCGTTTTTCTTCCGCATTCGCTTCTCGGAGCATCATCCGTCGAAACTCGATCCGGGTGCCGGTGCCGCCCTTGAGTTCCAGATGAAACCGCATTTCGGGATGCCCGGCGGCGGGCCGGGGATCCAACCCGCTGAGGTCGAAAGCCAGAGGTTGCCAGGTTTCGGAAAGTGGCATGGGTTGGCTCCCGGCCACCGCCATGGAGCCGTCCGCCACCCGGTAACGGAGGACCACGGCATCCAGTCCGGCGGGGGCACAATATTCCAGAGCAAAGACCATCTGTTCGTCCACTTGGTAGGATGCGGGCACGACGGTCGTCCAAAAGTGCGGATTCCCTTCCCCGAGAGTGACCTGAAAGACGGTATCCGGCTCCGCTTGGATTTGTAGATCCCGATGAGGGCCCGGAACCAGAGAAACTTCCGCAGAATGGCCGACGGGGGACAGCACAAGCAGAAGGAGGGAGGGAAGCAGACGGGTCATGGGCAGGATGGGTCCGACCCAAGTTGCCCTGTTCCGGACATTCCGCCTCAAAAAACTGCCACGTTGGCGGGAGCCCCGATGGACTGGAAGGACTGGTCCAATGTCAGAGAATGCTCCTTTCAATCGTTTCCCTCCCGAACGCCATGCACATCGCCACCAAACGACACCTTTCCCGCCGGGCCTTTCTGCGCGGCACTGGCACCCTGCTTTCGCTTCCCTTTCTGGAAGCCATGACTCCCGCGTTTACTCGCGCTGCGGGAACCGGTGGTCCACCGAAACGGTTTGTCGCGGTGTGTGCGACTCTCGGTTTCCACACCCCCTGTTTGTTTCCCCGGGAGACCGGTGCCGGGTATGCGTTGACGCCGTATTTGGAACCACTCGAGGCGTTGCGTGATGATTTTTCGGTGATCTCGGGTCTCTCCCACACCGAACAGAACGGGGCGAACGGCCATACTTCCGAATTGACCTGGTTGACATCCGCGAAGCATCCGGGTCTGGCGGGTTTCAAAAACACCATTTCCATCGACCAACTGATTGCCGAAAAGATCGGCAACGAGACGCGCTTTCCCAGCCTGATTCTCAGTTCCGGCAGTGAATCGCTCTCCTGGTCCGCCAGTGGTGTTCCGCTGCCGGCGGAGTTTTCGCCGTCAAAGGCGTTCCAACAGCTGTTTGTCGAAGGCACCCCCGCCGAAGTGCAGGCCCAAGTCCGCAGGCTCAAACGGGGACGCAGCATTCTCGACACGGTCCAGGGACAGGCCAAAAAATTGCAGGGAGAGCTCGGCAAACGCGACCAGGAAAAGCTCGACGAGTATTTCTCGGCGGTTCGTGATCTCGAGGGCCGGCTCGTCCAGAACGAGGAATGGGTGCTCAAGCCCAAGCCCAAGGTGGAGGCGGCTCCTCCCACCGACATCCAAAGCCGGACCGATGCGATCGGAAAGATGAAGCTATTGCAGGATCTCATCGTCCTCGCGCTGCAGACCGACTCAACGCGCATTGTCACCCTGCGGCTCGCCGGGTTGAATGCCGTGCCGGAAATCGAGGGGGTCAGCCAGGACTGGCACAACCTTTCCCATCATGGACAGGATCCGGCAAAAATCGAAGAGTTGAAGATTATTGAAGTCGCGGAATTCCGTGCCTTCAGTGAGTTCCTTGCCAAGCTCAAGGGGGTCCAGGAACAGGGCCTTCCGTTGCTCGACAACACCGCCGTCCTGTTTGGCTCGAATCTGGGCAATGCCAGTGCCCACGACACCAAAAATCTTCCATTGCTGCTCGCAGGCGGTGGCTACCGCCACGGGCGTCACCTTGCGGTCGACCCGCAGAAAGAGGTCTTTTCCAATCTCTTCGTGACCATGGCCCAGCGGATGGGGGTGGAAACGGACCACTTCGGATTCAGCACCGGAGTTCTCGACCTCAATCACGAGTGAGTGGAAGCCGTCCCGCAGGGGTCCCCGCCCCTACGTTCTGCTGGAGCCGACCAGATCAATCGAGTCTCTCCATGCCCGCCATCGTTCCAGACTCCCACTGCAATCCCCAATCCCGGATTGATTGAAGAACCGGTCGCAGGGCCAGGCCTTTTTCGGTCAATTCATAGGCGAGACGCTTGGAGCCTTTGTCGGCGGGAATCTGTCGGACCAGACCACCGCCGAGAAGGCGCTCCAACCGGTTGCTGAGGATGTTGGTGGGGATGCCTTCCGGTGAGCCGGCAAATTCTTTGAACCGCCGCCTCCCCAAGAACAGATCCCTGATGATCAGCAACGTCCAGCGGTCCCCAAAAATATCGAGGGCGCAGGCCACGGGACAGGGGGATCGTCGCATGGCCGGGTTGTCGCGATCCAGGGCTGCATTTTTCGAGGGCGGCATTCT
>JADZAX010000399.1 GCA_020852405.1 Verrucomicrobiales bacterium | reverse complement strand
GGTTTAACATTATTGAAATGATTTTTAATAATGTGAATAAAAATGATTTTTGTGCAAGTCAAAATTAACAAAATTTAGCCGAATTTCATTTCGGTCGACCATCGCGCGGTTTCCGTTAGTGGAAGGTCTTACTTTTCTCCAAAGTGGCAGAGGTGCCGTAAAGGCGTCCATATTCCTGCTTGTCCTCCCCTTTCCGGCGGCCCAGAATGGTCGTCATGAAACACTCCTCCGTTCTCTTGCTGCTGACCTTCCTGTTCTCCGGGACCCTTGCCTCCCAAGCCGAAGAGGCCGCGGGCAAGAAAGCTGCCGGTCCTGCTTCCTCAATTGATGGTTACCGCTTTGAGTTTCCCTGCACGGGGACCATGCCGGAGCATCCGAAAGAGGGGGCCGATGGTGAATCGGCGCTCGTCAAAGGGGACCCCCTGACCACGGACAACTTCGAGGCGATCAAACAGTTCGGCGGTGAAGCTGGAAAGCGCTACAAGGTCACCCTCCGTTTTCGCGGAGTGGTGGAACCCATGATGTACAAGGGCGGTGAGAAGGATGGGGACTACTTCTACCGGGGAGGGGAGCCCAACAACGGCACCTACAACATTTACAAGATCGCCATCTCCTCTCCGGAGTCGCATTACTTTCTCAACCGCCAGGACAAAGTGGGCCACAAGATTTTCACCATCGACTACACCAAGACCATCGAGATCGATGGAGGTGCCGAGATCACGCTGCGGGGGGATGGACAAAACGGTCGGCTCATCACCAACTACGCGAAGTTGGTGGTCCCCGGCATCGCCCCGGCCCCCGAGCCCTACCATGGCCAATTTGTCCAGATCGACGTGGTGGACGTGGTCGAGGTCAAATAGTCCCCGCCCACCGGAGGGTTGCCATCTCCCCAACGCGGATGGTGCGGCTTTCCGGGCCGCAGAATGCGGGCGGGGAGGGCCATGAAACATGGCGCCAGAACCGGGCTGCAGCCATCGAGCCTGCCTCCTTCCGGCGCTGCCGCTGGGCCACAGGGGGGGCTCTCGGGCGTAAGATCCGGGCTGGTTCTGACATTCCCTTTAAACCCCATTTGCTGACTCCCGGTGAAGGTTTCCCCACTTCCGATCCTTCTTCCGGCACCTTGAATTTCTTCCTCCGTCGACCTATGCCCCGTTCCTTCCATCTGCTGATCCTGTGGGTGCTGAGCGCCACCATTGCCGTGGCGGCCGAGCCTGCGCTGCCCAAAAAGATTTCTTTCAACCGGGACATCCGACCGATCATGTCGGACACCTGTTTTCATTGCCATGGGTTCGATCCGAAAACGCGCGAGGAAGATCTGCGGCTCGACATCCGGGAAGAAGCCCTGAAAACGACCAAGAACGAGGTCGTTCCCATCGTCCCGGGGAATCCCGGCAAAAGTGAGATCATCACACGGATCTTTGACAGTGAGGATCCGATGCCGCCGGACAAGGCGCACAAGCCCCTGACGGACCGGCAGAAGGCCCTTTTCCGGCAGTGGGTGGCTGAAGGCGCCCTCTACGAGCCGCACTGGGCGTATGCACCGCTCAAAAAACCGGATCTTCCCGCCTCCGGCGACCCGCAGAATCCGGTGGATGCCTTCATCCGGGCCCGGTTGGCAGAAAAGCAGATTGCTCCCTCCCCAGAAGCTCCCCGGGCGAAGCTGTTGCGTCGTCTCTCGCTGGACCTCACCGGACTGCCTCCGACTCCGGCGGAAGTGACCGCATTCCTGAATGACGGTTCGCCCCGGGCTTATGACCGGCAAGTCGAGCGCCTGCTCGCTTCGGTCCGTTTTGGCGAGCGGATGGCGGTGTGGTGGCTTGATGTGGCCCGTTATGCCGACACGGTTGGATTTCACGGCGACCAGAACCAACGGATCTTTCCCTACCGCGACTATGTCATCCAGGCGTTCAATGCGAACAAGCGGTTTGACCAGTTCACCATCGAGCAACTGGCTGGCGACCTGCTGCCCGACCCGACTCCCGAGCAGCGGGTCGCGACGGGCTACAACCGGCTGAACATGATGACTCGCGAAGGCGGTGCCCAGCCGAAAGAATATCTCGCCAAATATGGAGCGGAACGGGTTCGCTCGGTTGCGGCCGCCTGGTTCGGCAGCACCTTCGGGTGCGCGGAATGCCACGACCACAAGTTCGACCCCATCAAGACACGGGACTTTTACGAACTGCAGTCCTTCTTCGCCGATGTGAGGCAGTGGGGCGTCTATGCCGACTACGGCTACACCCCTGAGCCGGAACTGAAAGGCGTCAACAATGACTCGCCCTTTCCCCCTGAAATCGAAGTGGCCAGTCCCTATCTGGAAAAGCGATTCGACCAGGCAGGAAAGACGCTCGCCGCGCATCTGGCAGCCACCTCGAAAGGTCTTGCCAACGATTCCGTGTCGGTGGCTTCCCTCGCGGCCTGGGAAACAGACCTGCGCAAATTCCTCGCCACCCATCCCGATGGTTGGGCCGGACCACTGGCTTCCGCCGCCATTTTGAAGGACGGAAAGCCGGACGGGAAGCGCTCCGCCATCGTGGGCAAGGACGGCACCATCCATCGGGACAAGCCACTGGGAAAAAATGAAAGCCTCAGAGTGGCCTTCGCTCTAGACGGACTTGCCGGCCTGGCAGCCATCCGGATTGATCTGACCACGGAGGGGATCGATGACAAGACTCTGGAGGCCTCCTATGGCAAGTCCCTGAAATTGGCCGTGAGCATTGTCCAGGCTGACGGCAAGGAACGCAAGATGGGAACCGGAGTCGGGGAAGCCACCGCGAAACGCCGCACCTACCGCAATGGGGACGAAATTCCCGGACTGCCCGGCGAATGGAAGCTGCCTTTCACCAAGTCCGAAGAATCCCTGCGGGCAGTCTGGCTGCTCGATGTGCCGGTCAAACCGGGGGCAGGGGAAACGGTGGTTTGTTCCTTCAGCGGCGACTGCCCGTTGCCGTTGAAAATCGCCGTGACGCCGCTGGGGGCGTCCGATGCGATGCTGGCGGCCAATCCTGCCACACTGGCGGCGCTCTCGGACGCGTCGGCAAAACGCCGGCCGGAACAGGCGCAAGCGGTGCACGATGCCTGGTTGTTCAGCACCGCGC
>JADZAX010000398.1 GCA_020852405.1 Verrucomicrobiales bacterium | reverse complement strand
TCATGCGGATGCCGTCGGCAAACATGACGCCACTGGGAGCCGGATCGACGACGGCTTGGTAAATGGCCGGCAACAACGGCTCGATTTCCTCGTGGGAGAGCTGTCCGTAGACCGCTCCCAGAACGCCGCGGGCACGACCATCCTCGTTTTGCAACCCGGCTCGCACCGCCACGCGGAGGGCTTCGCGATCGACCCCTTCGAGCGAACGCTTCAAAAGGCCCTCCCGTCGGTCAAACAACGCAAAGCACAGGTAGCGCTGCTGCATGGCGCGTGGATCCGACTCTTGGTGGTCCCTGGCCAGCATCGCGAGGAGATCCGGCACGGTCGGCATCGCCGCGTCGCCGATTCCCGCAAGCGCGTCAGCGGCCTTGACTCGCAACCAGAGATCTTCCGACGTGAGGGTTTTCTTCAAGGCGGGCACCGCAGAGGCCCCCCTGTTCTTCAGCGCACCCAGCGCCTGGCAGGCACCGAGGCGGGCATTGAGATCACCTTCCCCAAGCATCGTGATCAGTCGTGGCGTCGGATTTCCTTGGCGTCGGCCCATTTCTAGAGCAGAGCGTTCCCGGACGACGGGTGACCAGCTTCGCAGACCGGCGAAAATCTCTTCCTCGCTGCGGTCTCCGTAGGCCTCGTTCTTGATCCGGGGACTCCAGCCTCTACCGTCCTCAATCAGACTCTCCGCTGTGGCCGCATCGACTTGCCCGGCAATGCTCTTCTTTTTCCCTGCCAGCTGGATGTTCCCAAGCGGCTGGGCATAAGCCAGGAGGTAGGCCCCAGTGGAATCCCAGCCCGCATAGGAATCAGGCCGCGTTTCGGGCGGTCCCTGGTGGCGAAAGGTGCCGTCCCAACGGCGCGCCAGGTCATAATACCAGCCGAATTCCTTCATCCAAGCGCCGCTCGCCGCGGGACCCGAGAGGGCCACTCCCGGCATGGCCCAGAGCAGGTTGAAGAAATTGCCGGTGTGCCCCGTGTCCCGTTCGGCTCCATAGGACGCCACGCTCATCCGGGAGAAAAACCGGGCGGCTTCCGCGTCGCCAACCAGATGGAACATCACCGCGGCGATACCATTTTTGCCATTGTCGTCGTGGGTCTGGATCCACGGGTGGTGATCCCCGTAGGGAACGCTCCCCTTGCCAACATAAAATCGGATCAGCCGCAGGCTCTTCTCGATGGCTTCATCCAGCCCGGGATTTGCGACCCCGGCCTGACGTGCCAGAATCAGGGAGACGGTCAACGGCAAACCCGGGGCGTTCATCATGCCGTAGCCGCCCAGTCGTCCACCGGAAACCACGAACCGGTGGCCCCAGGAACCGACGGCACTCTGTCCGTGAACGATCTCCATGGTGATGCGCTCCAGGTCCGGCAAGAAGCTCCGGTCTCCGGTGGCCAGCGTGTATTCGGCCAGCAGGATGTTGACGGGCCCATACAACCACGAATGCAGAGTACTGCGCTCGGGGTCGGAATAGTGCGAAGCCCATGCGACCTGATGGCGCACCAGCGGGAGATATTCCGGTTTTCCGCTCGACAGCAATGCGAGTGCGTTCAAAGAACGGATGATCGGGTTCCCCTGATCGGGGTTCGCCTTCATTTGAAGGGCTAGGGCCTCGCACCCCTGATCGAAGATGCGCTTTGACTTCGGGCAGTCGAAGGGAGCCGTCGGCGAATAACGACCCAGAACCCCCAGTGGAACGACCACCGTTCCGGTCGTGCCTTCCCGCCAGCGCATCAAAGTCAGGGCCCCATCTGTTGCTTCCGCCTCGCCGATGGCCCTGCCCAGCTCCGTTCTCGGATCCTGGGCAAACAACTGACCGGAAACCCCGAGAATGACGTCGCCCGGTCGGAGAATCCCGTCGGAGGGGGAGCCCTTCTCCACCTTCGTGACCAAGATCTGACGCGCCTCTGTCGTCTCCATCTGGTTGCTGTAAATCCAGCCGCGCGCTCCGGTCGGGCCGAGATTCCAGTCATGGGTCGCTCCTTCGGGGACAGTCTCTCCCCGGGTGAAGTCGGGGTTGGTGATCGCGGCTTTGGGCCCCGCCGCCTCTGAAGGCAGGGAACGGAAGACAAGAAGTGCCACGGCGGCGGCGCAATTCAGGAAAATGGGTCGTGTTCGCATGGTCTGGTCTTTTGGCTTTCTACTTCTTCTGCATCCCGGCAAGGGTCTCGGCGAACGCCTTTCCAATCTGCCCCAAGATTTTGGCCGATCCGAGGTAGTGAAACTCCAGATTGGAAATCCCCTTATCGAGCATCTCCCTCTCGCTGGCCGTGAAGCCTTCCGACCGCAATTTTTCCAGCGTTTTCTGCTCCTCGGCCCGTTGAATCTTGCCCTCGGAGAGGAGTTTCTTCACCTGCTGTTTGATGGTCGAGTCCCGGGCGACCAGGGCGGTCAGTTTCTGATCCCAGAAGTTTTCCGTCAGGACCGCCGCGACGTTGCCGTTGAATTCTGGAAGTGACGCCGGAGCCGCCATCGCCAGGCGGATGTTCTGGTGGATCCCCGCGTAGCGCTGCTGCTCGGGGCCATAATCCTTCACCGGACCCCCGACGCCAATGACCCCAATGACAAAGGGCAGGCCGGGAGAGGACAGGTCCTTCCGGACATCCCGGATGAAATCGGCCATCACTGTGCTGTACTGGTCGTAGCCACCCGGTTGGTCCCGTTTGGGATAGGTCCCGCTGTCGACCATGTCATTCCAGCCTTGGAACCAGACAAAGCCCGCCAGTTCATAGCCCTGCTTGGCATCGTGGCCCGGAACCACCCGGCCAATGTCGGCGAGCACTTTCTTCACGTGATCCATCATCAGGCGGTAGTATAGGCCGGTTGCTTGGGTCTTCTCGGCCTTGATCGCCGCGATATCCTTGCCTTGCTTCCGGAAGGTCTCGAGCTGGGCCTCGTTGAACTGGTAGGGTCCCGCGCTGGGCGGACGGAAATCGGTGTGGAGGCTTTTGCCTCCCCATGCGGTCTTGATGATCAGAACCGGCTCGTCGAGGAGTTTCTCCAGATAGAGGCCGAAGGTGAATTCGGGACCGATCTTGGGACCCCGTTGTTCCGCGCCAAAGCCAGCCGTCAGCAGGCCGGTTTTCTCCTCCTCTGAAGACCCGATCGATGAAATCCACACCTTTGTGCAGACCCTCGGGGTGCCGTCCGCATGCTGCATCTCTTTGAGCATCGGCGCCGTTTCCGGATCCATTCCGATGGCTTCGAAGGTGCGAACCTGGGCATGTCCTTGCATGTTCGATTGCCCGGCGAGGATGAAGACCTTGAGGGGTTTCTGATCCGCCCGGGCTCGGTTGAACGGAATGGCGGCCATCCCGGCAACGACGAGCAGGGCAAACGTCCTCGGAAACCGGCTGGGTCCCCGCGCTATTGGTGGCACCGCCGTTGCAAAGGGGGATCGAGGGCTGGAGGTAGGATCGCTCATTTCGGGAATACTGACGGGAATTGCCGTCAAATGCAACTCACAGCAACTCCCAGCAAAT
Source organism: Verrucomicrobiales bacterium (assembly GCA_020852405.1). Lineage (GTDB taxonomy): Bacteria > Verrucomicrobiota > Verrucomicrobiia > Verrucomicrobiales > DEV007 > JACKQE01. Next base: position 2,550 of record JADZAX010000398.1, on the reverse strand, counting down.
CCCCATGCCTTTCCCGACAAGTATCGTAAAGTGCCGGCATGCCCTCTTTCAGAGCCTTTAACCTGATTCCCTCCCTCCAATCCACCCTGCAGCAGCAGGGATTTGTCACCCCCACCGAAATTCAGGAGCGGGCCCTGCCGGTTCTCTTGAAAGGGAAATCGGTGGTGGGAGTGGCGGAAACCGGGAGCGGGAAGACGCTCGCCTACGCCCTGCCGGTGTTGCAGAAAATGAAACAACTCGAAGAATCGGGGGATGCCGTAGCGGAGGGAGGGCGCCCCCGGGTTGTCATCCTCGTTCCTTCCAGTGACCTGGGAGAGCAGGTGGCGAAGGCTTTGAAAGTGTTCACCCATGAAACCCGGTTGCGGGTTCGCACGGCGCTCGGGGGCGCCGCCCTGGCCATCGTCCGCCGCAATGTGGCGGGTCCCTTTGAAGTGTTGCTGGCCACTCCGGGACGTCTCGAACAATTGATGCAGCAGCAGCTGGTGAGCTTGTCCGATCTTCGTTTTCTCGTTCTGGACGAAGCCGACCAGCTCCTTGACGCGGGATTCTTGCCCGCCATCAAACGCATTCTGAAGTCCTGTCCTGCCGACCGGCAAATGGCGCTCTTTTCCGCCACCGCGTCGGAAGAGGTGCAGACTCTGATCGAGGAACTGTTCAGCCATGCGGAGTTGATCGAAACCCGCGGCCGACATCGTCTGGTTTCCACCCTGATCACTGTGAACCTTGACGTTCCCAACGGAAAACGGTTCCCGCTGCTGGAGGAGGTCCTGTCCGAGGAGGTTGAGGGTGGAACGCTCGTGTTCGCCAACACCCGCGAGCAATGCGACAAACTCGCCGCCGAACTTGTCGAAAATGATCATCATTGCGCCATTTACCGCGGAGATATGGACAAAAAGGAGCGGCGCCAAAATCTCAAAGGTTTTCGCGACGGCATCATCAAGCTCCTGATTTCCACCGATATCGCCTCCAGAGGTCTGGACGTGGAAAACATTGACCGGGTCATCAACTACCACCTGCCAAAGGAACTGAAAAATTACCTCCACCGTGCCGGTCGAACCGCCAGGGCGGGACGGAAAGGAACGGTCATCAATTTTGTGACCGACCGGGACCTGAATCTGATGAAGCGCTTGGAATCGAAGGATGCCCCCATATCGTGAATGGCGCTCCGTGACGGACGGTCTGCCGACCCGGCCACACTGATCCAGCGGACCGGATCACCGGTCGGATGAAAAAGCTCACTCCCGGAATCGGGTTTCTTGGGGGGAGTATCCAATCAAAGGCCGCAGGGGGCGAGACTTTGCCCCTTGGGTCGCAACGCCAGGGATGGCGAAAAATCAGGACGCCGGCGGGTCGTTCAAGGGTTCGCACTTCTCTGGCTGGCCGGGCATGAAATCGACGACCTGATTTCCTGCAGCATTTCGAGACACACCCTCTCCGTGATGCCCCACTAGAAGAAAAACTCCGCCTGCCCGGTGCGACGATACTTCCCGAGCCGCCGGTAAAACTCATCCGCAAAGCCGCACGAGACGCCGGAATAGATCGCGATGTCGGGTGTGGGAACGCCCTTGGTGTCACTCATCACAAGCAGCGTCACCGAGACGAGAAGCAGAATGCCCGCGGGAGTGGGGATGGTTTTCAGGAGGTGGCGACAGAGGGACAAATTCATTGCTTAAGGCGCGATCGACCGAAGTCCAATCCACGCCTTCACGGCAGCGTCCCCACGCTCAGCCAGCCGGGTGCGTGGCGATCTTGCTCGGCGTTGGCAAAGCGCAGTGGTTTGCCATTTGCCAGTGGGTTGATGACGCGGAGGCCCAGCGTGCGGCCGGCTAAGGACTGTTTCGGCAGATTCAGAGAGGCGTTCCATTCCCGGGCATCAGCACCGGGCAGGAGGCCCGTGATCTTCCAGTCAACCGGCCAATGGTGTTCGATTTTTCCATCCGCGGCGAGCGCCGCCAACTCCACCCGCCAGTCTTGATAGAAAGGAGCCACGCCTTGATTGAGGACGGTGAGGCGGAGTTTCAACTTTGGGCCTTCAGGTGTGATCTCTGCGGTTGAGACATGGAAATCGTAACCCATGTGCTGGACCTGGGCTACCGCTCTGGCATAACGGGCCTCGTTGGCTTTCTCCTTGAACAGGCCGGACTCCAATAGCCAGCTGACATGCGTTTGCTGCACGCATTCGGCGAAGTCCTGGGCCTTCGGATGCGCGGGCTTGTCATCAAAGATCTGGCCCCATAGCTCGGGGCGAACTTCGCCGCCGATGGGTTGGGTGCGCCATTTGGTCAGGGCGGCGTCACCGGCTTTTTTCAAGATGGGCATGAAGAACCAGTCGTCCTCGTTTCCACGATCCAAGGTGCCCCAGGCGAAGGAGTCATCGTGAAAACCCATGTCGTAATGCGCATTGGCCGCCATCAGTTCGTTGTCCTTTCCCACGGGATAACGCAACAGGATGGGCGTGGTGTTGAAGGCCTTTTCATAAGCGTCCAGCACGCGCTTCTGAGTGCTCGGCGAGGCAAACAAGTCTTCGCGCGGATAGGTGTGCCATTCGCC
>JADZAX010000397.1 GCA_020852405.1 Verrucomicrobiales bacterium | reverse complement strand
GAGATTCTCGTCCGCTGTGATCCCTACAACGTTCCCGTCATCACCGAGAGGAGCGGTATTGTGGAATTCCGCGACATGATCCCCGGCATCACCGTGGAGACCGAAGTGGACAAGGAGACCAACACCAAAGGTCAGGTCGTGATTGAGCACCGTGAGGATTTGCACCCGCAGATCGTCATCCTCGATCCCTCCACCAAGGCCGTGGTGGCCACCTACTCCATTCCGACCGGCGCCCACCTTACGGCCAAGGACAAGCAGAAGGTCACCGCCGGTGAACAGCTTGCCAAGACTCCCCGCAAAGTCGTCAAAACGAAGGACATCACCGGTGGTCTGCCCCGTGTGGCCGAGCTGTTCGAGGCCCGGAAACCCAAGGACGCCGCCGAAATCGACAAGATCGACGGCATCGTTGAAATCGGGGGCACTCTCCGTGCCAAGCGCAAACTCATTATCACCGACCCGGACACCAAGGAGCAGGAAGAACACCTCATTCCTCTCGGCAAGCACTATCTGGTGCAGAACGGCGACCTTGTGAAAAAGGGCCAGCAGCTCACCGAAGGTTCCATCACTCCGCATGAAATCCTTGAGATCCTCGGGCCGCACGCCCTGATGGAGCATTTGGTCAATGAAGTGCAGGAAGTTTACCGTCTCCAGGGCGTGGAGATCAATGACAAGCACATCGAGATCATCATCCGCCAGATGCTGCGCAAGGTGAAGATCACCGACCCGGGCGACACCCCCTTCCTTTGGGGCGACCAGGTGGAGCGCACCGAGTTTGAGGAGCAGAACCGCATCATGGAAGAGCAGGGGGGCAAGCACGCCGAAGGCGAGCCGGTGTTGCTCGGCATCACCAAGGCCTCCTTGGAAACCGACAGCTTCATCTCCGCCGCTTCGTTCCAGGACACCACCCGCGTCCTCACCGAGGCCGCCACTCTTGGCAAGATCGACCAGCTGCGCGGCTTCAAGGAGAACGTCATCATGGGGCATCTCATCCCGGCCGGCACCGGTCACTGGGCCGATGGTCTCGCCGTATTCGAAGACGACGAGTTCGCCGGACCGAGCGACGAGGAGTTGGCCAATGCGGAAGCCGACCTCGAAGAAGTCGAAGCCTGATTCTTCCCGCAAGGGAGGGGCCGCCCTCCCGAACGATTCAGAAAGCCCCGAAGGTGAACGCCTTCGGGGCTTTTTCGTGCGCCACCACTCCGGATCCGGACGGTTTGGTCAGCCGGGTGGTTTCTGCTGAATCGCGCAAGGGACAACCTTGCGGGGCAAAGATTCCCTCCGGATCAAGGCCCTTTCCGGCAGGAGAAAGGCACGATTGTCGAAGCCTTCCGCCTTCCGGCGCGCTTCCCTTTCCGTTTCCAGGCAGTTGCCCATCGGGGGACGCTTGGACGGACCACTACCCGGCGAGCATCGGTTCCAGAGGTTTGGCGCGGTGGAGGATGAGCCACTCCGCATTCTCGTCCAGTGCTTCGCAACCCAGGTTGTAGAGCAGGTCCACGACTTCGTGCAACACTCTGCCCGTATCCGAATTCGGAGGAAATTGACCGCTCGGAGGGTCCTGGCTGGGGCAGGCTTTCAGCCGTTCGAGCAGCTTTTCCAGCCGGGTGTCGGCACACTGGAACAGTTCCGTCATGGAGAGATACTGCCGGAGCAGCTCGGAATGGAAATTCCGTTCCGACCAGCCCAGGCAAAAGCCGCCGGCGAGGAGCGTGACACCCGTGAGGATGATCCACCAATCGTCCTTGTCGGGAAACGCGGCGGTGACCTCGGGGAGATACTGCGGCAGGACGAGAACCATGGACCCGATGAAACAACCGAGGAGCCAGATGTCTCGACGCGAGGCGATCAGCCAGGAAAACCAGGATCGTTGCGCGTTTTCTTCCTCCGCGGGCTCTGCGTGCTCTTCCGGGTTCAGCTTCACTCCGGGCAGGACGTCCTCGAAATCTTTAAATCTCTTCAGGAAGCTTCCGGAACTTTCCAGCGTTCCTTGCGGCGGCCGGTCAGGGGACCGGAACCACCGGTTGCAGAGGGTGACGAAACTCTGTTTCCAGAGATGGTCGAAAGAGAAGCGAAACCAGGCGAGCACTCTGGTCAACGACGACAAAAACAAGGCCAGAGCCAGGATCCGCACCATCAAGGGAGACACCAGGGGGGAGTCGGGAAAGAATTCCTGGGCCATCATTCCCGTGATCTGGATCACCGCGCCCACGCCGAAAGCCCAACCCATGGTGTGCCAGAAACGCAGATCATTTTTCAAAGTTTTGACCTTGTTGGAGAAGTAGTCTTTTTGGCTGGTGATCCAGCGCTCGCGAACGATTTCAAGCAGGGCGCAACGGGCGCGCAGGGGCAGCGCTTCCGCCCCTTCCCGCCAACGATGATACGGAAAGGTCAGGCTGGAGACCGCGCAGCGGATCCACCCCAGCTCGGTGCGCTGTCGCTGCATGTAGTTCGCGGCCACGGAATGATGGGTTCCCGCGAGGCTCCAGTAGAACTGCACCCGCAACGCCTCCGCCAGGGCCCGGGAATCGTGGCGCCGGGTTTCGCTGCGTGAGCGCAGGAACTTCTGGTATTGCCTCGCGGCAGCCGCGATCGACAGCAGGGCGCCCAACAGCAGGCCTCCGCGGAAGCAGATGTCCACCGAACCGGGCGTCTCGTCGGCTGGAAGGGGCTCAGAAACGTGCGATCCGGCGGCTTCTCCGTGGCCTTGTGGGTGCCAATGCTCAAAAGCGGAGAGAAAGGTGGCGGCGAAACCAATCAAAACAAACATCGTCAGGAGCATGGTCCGTCGCTTGCCCTCGAGCTCCCCGGAAAGGTTTCCCGCCCGGCGTCTCACGGCGGCGGCATCGGCGAGCTGTCGCGCGAATTGGAACGCCTTTTCCGCCGAATTAGGGTTATTCTCGCGGCCGAGTTTTTGCTTCACGTGGTGGTCCAGCACCGCCTCATCCACCTCCCTTCCGGAGAACCTTTCTTGCAGCTGGCGATGGGGCAGCATCATCCGGTACCAGTCCCGGTTCTCGTCCGCTCGCACTTTTTTCATGAGGGTTTCGTCCACCTCAGCGGCTTCATTGAAGGCTTCTTCGTG
>JADZAX010000396.1 GCA_020852405.1 Verrucomicrobiales bacterium | reverse complement strand
TTCGTCGCGGGTGGATCGGCTCATGGTTTTTGCCATTTGCCACGGTGTCCTCGGTTATGAGGCAATGGGCCTCAACCGACTTTTCAGGAATCTCCCCTTCGGCGTCTTTATTTATGAGGCAACGCGGCCAGGCCTGGTGACGAGGGGATGGCTTGTCTGTTTCCAGCCTTTGAGCTATAGTTGGAGGCTACCGGGTATTTTTCTTTCATGAATCCAACTCCACCTCCGCTCCCGCCTCCCGTCGTCCCCACCCGCTCGCCGGCAACCAAAACGAATCGGCTGGGATGTTGGATTGCCGCCGTGGTGGTGGTTGGTTTGTCCTTTCTGCTGCTCCTTTCGGTGGCGCTGCCGGCATACTTGAAGATAAAAAAGAGAGCCCAGGCGACTCTGGAAACACCTGCGCTGAAAGCCTCTCCGCAGAACCCGCCGCAGGGAAATGCTCTGCAAGATGTGCCGCTTTCCGAAGAAGAGTTTGTGCGGCTCAAGACCTTCGGAGATGATCTGGCGGCGCTGCTCAACGCGCGGCAACTGGACAAGGCCAATGCGGTCGTCGATCTCGCAGCGGTGGAGGCCCGGGTCTTCGATGGTATGGCGCTTCCGGGAATGATGGGGGGCGCCCGCAAAGGGTTCACCGACAGTCTGAGACAGACCGGGCTGCTCACCCAGATCTCCACCGGTACCATCACTTGTTTGCGGGCGAGAGAGAGGGACGGGGTGCCGGTTCTGTTGATGCGTGTGTTTCCTCCTGATGGTGGGGTGAATTATCTCGATCTCGTGGTCCGGCGGGACGGGGATTCCTTCAAGGTGATGGACATCTTCAATTATATGTTTGGTTCCTATGTCACGAATGAGGCCCGTCAGGCCATGGCCTCGATGCTCAATGACACCTCCCTGCTCTCCCGGGCGCTGGGTATTCCTTCGGAGAGCACGAAGGAGCAACTCCTGGCCATCCAAAAAGTGACCAAAAGTGTGAAAGAAGGGGCCTTTGGTGAAGCAGTGGAAGCCTATCGTGCCCTGCCTGAAAAATCGCGCAACATGCGGGTCACGTTCATCTCCTACCTGCAGAGTCTTCAGATGCTGCAAGGAGAACCAGAAAATTCCCCGTATGAGGCCGAGTATCTCCAGGCGCTGGAGGCGGCCCCGGGTATTTTGAAAGATGCCACGACGGAATTGTTGGGTCTGGATGTGCACATCATCCAGAAAAATTGGCAGGGAGTCTATTCCGGTTTGGAGAAGGTGGCCGAAGTTGTCGGCGGGGATCCTTTCCTTCATGTCCTGAAAGGGAATGTCCAAATTCTCGAAGGAGACCTGGACGGGGCGGCCGAAAGTGTCGCCGCAGCCGAAGCGGAGGAGCCCGATCTTTTGGCTTTGGTCGATCTGCGTTTGGCGGTGTGCTGCCGGCGGGAGGATTTCCCCGGTGTGGTCAAAGAACTGCGGGGCTTGAAGGAACGTTTCGGAAGCGTTCTGCTGGCGAAGGATCTCACGGAGACGCAGTTCGAGGCCTTTCTGTTGTCACCGGAATACAAGTCGTGGGAAGCTGAGAACCAATAGCCGACGCTCTCCCGTGATCGCGCTGTGGCAGGGATGCGGGAGAGGGCTTTATTGAGGTACCATGCTGTCGATCTCCGGTCCTTCACGCTCACCTTTTTGCGATGGTCTTTCGCGACGCGACTTTTTGCGCATTGGCTCATTGGGCATGGGGGGACTGGCGCTGCCGGAACTGCTTCACGCCGAAGGACTCTCCGGTCTGAAAAATTCCAAAAAAGCGGTCATCATGATCTACATGGCCGGGGCTCCTCCCCATCAGGACATGTATGACCTAAAAATGGATGCGCCTTCTGAAATGCGCGGGGAATTCCAGCCCATCCCCACCAATGTCCCGGGCATCCAGATCTGTGAACTGCTGCCCCGGATGGCCAAAATCATGGACAAGCTCGTTCCCATCCGATCACTCGTCGGAGCGAAAAACGGGTCCCATGATTCGTTCATGTGTTACACCGGGCGCGACGGCTCCACGCTCAACCAACTGGGGCAGCCTCCCGGGGGGTGGCCCTCCATGGGGGCGGTGCTTTCCAAGCTGATGGGACCCTCCCAGCCCGGGATCCCACCCTTTGTGGGACTGGCTCCACGCGCCGGGCATCCTCCTTACGGCAGTTCCGGCAAACCGGGATTTCTCGGTGCCGCCAATGGCCCCTTCAAAGTTTCGGGCCCGGGGAAAGAGGACATGGTGTTGAAGGATGTGACCTTGGACCGTCTCGGTGACCGTCGTGGTCTGCTCAGTTCCTTCGACCAGTTCCGGCGGGAGGCCGACCAGAGCCGCCTCATGGAGGGGATGGATTCCTTCACCCAGCAGGCATTCGGGGTTCTGACGTCCAGTGAACTGGCCGAGGCTCTCAATCTCGACAAGGAGGATCCCAAAGTCCGCGCCCGCTACGGCAAAGGGGATCCCAGAAACTTTGGCGACGGTGCGCCCCGCAATCTGGAACATTTCCTCCTCGCGCGCCGTCTCGTGGAGGCGGGAGCCCGTTGCGTGACGCTCAATTTCGGCCGCTGGGATTTCCACAGCGACAACTTCAATGGCATGCGCGGGCACGCTCCGCTCTTTGATCAGGGGCTTTCCGCCCTTGTCGAGGACCTGCATGAGCGCGGGCTCGACAAGGATGTCACCGTGGTGGCCTGGGGAGAGTTCGGACGCACCCCGATGATCAACAAAGACGCGGGACGCGACCACTGGCCGCGGGTCGGCGGCGGTGTCCTCGCGGGTGGCGGCATGCCCACGGGGCAGGTCATCGGAGCCACGGACCGGCTGGGTGGCGAGCCCACCGAACGTCCGGTGCATTTCGGCGAAGTCTTCGCCACCATTTATCACCGGATGGGCATTGACATCAATCAGCCGATGATCACCGATTTCACAGGCCGACCGCATTACCTCGTCGACGGACATAAGCCGATGCCGGAGTTAGTCTGAGCCGGGCTGATCTAGGGTGTCCTCGAGGCCTTCAGCCGAAGAGTTCCAGAATCGGACGGCCGGTGTCGAGCAGGTTGTAGGGGCGGCCTTGAGCATCCACCGCGGACAGATCGTTCACCCCCATGGCGTGGTAGACTGTTTTGACCACATCCGCCGGATCGACAGCGTGATGCTTGGGATACTCGGCCCGAGCGTCGGTTTCGCCGAACGCGTGTCCTCCCTGGATACCGCCTCCGGCCATCAGCACACTCATACAGGCTGTCCAGTGGTCGCGGCCCGCGCCTTCCACCCCACCGGAGCGGCGGTCCCCAATGCGGGGTTTGCGTCCCATCTCGCTCGTCACCAGCAAAAGCGTCTGATCCAGGAGTCCCCGTTGGGAGAGGTCCTCGATGAGAGCGGAGAGCCCTTGGTCGAACTCCGGCAGCAAATGGTCGCGGAGGCAGTTGAAATTGTTCCCGTGGGTGTCCCAGCCACCGGCACTCCGGCATTTCTTGGCGAGGTCCATATTCTCGCGCCAAAAAACCGTGATGAAGGGGACTTCCGCCTCCACGAGCCGACGGGCCATCAGCAGGCTTGTGCCATTGATGGTTCGTCCGTAGCGCTCCACCACTGAGGCAGGCTCTTTGGCGATGTCGAACGCCCCACTGGTTTGGGACGAGCCGAGCAGTGCGAAAGCTTTTTCCTGCTGACGGATCGTGGCATCCACCTGCGCTTCGTGGTCCAGCTCGGTCCGGGCCGCATTGAGTGCCTGGAGGAGTGCCTGACGGTCCCCCAGCCGTCCAGTTGAGAGGCCTTCGAGACTGAGGGTCGGCGAGGTGAAATGCAACGGATTCTCGGTGTTCCCCATGAGGTAAAAGGGATCATGCTCGAGTCCGAGTTTCCCGGCGAACTGCCCGGGCCGGGTGTAGGGCGGACGGCTCGGCCTGTGGGGCAGGCTGATGATCTGGGGCAGGCTGGGGTGCACAGGCCGGCGGGATCCCACGACGCAGCCCATGTAGGGCCAGTCGGTCGGGTAGGGACGTCGGTCATTGCCCAACTGGCGGAAAGTGGCGTCCGGCGCATGGCCGGTCAGGTTGAAATAATAACCCGCATGATGGTCCCCGGTGGCCTGCCCTCCGTCAGTGATCCCGTGGACGAGGGAAAAATGCTTCGCCTGTTTGGCCAACAGGGGGAGATGTTCCGAGATGCGGAAGCCGGGAGCAGTGGTGCGGATCGGGTTGAACTCACCGCGGAATTCGGAAGGCGCATCGGGTTTGAGGTCCCACATGTCGATGTGCGAGGAGCCGCCGCAGAGAAAAAAGACAATGGCCGACTTTGCAGGCTTTCTTGCCCCCATCGCAGAGGGCGGGGAGACTCCTGCCGCCAGGCTGGAACCACTCCGCAGCCCCGTTAAGGCAGCAGTGGAAGCCGTGAGAAAAGTTCTCCGGTTCATCGATGGCAAAAACAGGGGCGGCTTTGGCATTGCTGATAAACATCATGCCAGAATAGATGGGCCGTGGGTAGTGCGTGTTCGCGTCCATTTGGACCCCACTTTCTGCGGCTGGCGGATTCATTGCCTGAATGCCCCCGCGTCCACAGCTCGGACAGTGTTTCAAGCCCGGCCGTCTGCCCGCCTGAGGTGCGGGATTCCATTTCACTGGGATGGGATTCACCGTTTCTCTTGCAGGGCGCGGTCAACCATCCGGACGAACATCACCTGTCTGTCCGCGCTGCTCAACTCCCGGTTGTTGTCGCGGATCTCGCCAATTTTCCGGATCAATTCTTGACGCTGATCTTCGCCCAGTTGGGAGAGCTTTTTGACGAGTTCCGGGGGCGGTGGGCCCCGGAATCCGTCCCCCGAGATCCCCTCCCGGTAATCTCTTGGCGGAGTCGGGGCGCCGGTCGTCGACCCCGGTCCTCGTCCGGAGCCTCCCGCAGGTTTGCCTTCACCGGGCTTGAGCTGGCGTTCATCGAACCGGACGGAACAGATCCCGCCTCCGGCGATCGAAATTTCCGCGGTCACGGATTTGAGGTCCGCCTGGTCGCCTTTGATGCCGACGAGGCGCCATCCTTGGGTATTGGCCGAACCGGAGACGGTGTAGGATTCCTTGGTTTCCCGGTCCAGGAGAGTGACATAGATTTCGCCTCCGATCCGGGCAATGCCTGTCAGGAGGAGGGAATCGGAGAGATTGAGCGACCGGAGGAACGGTGAGTTGGAAACCAGCGCGCCAAAGCTGTCCTTGTTCAAGGGGTGGGGAGCGCCCGGGAAATCATCCAAGTTGGCGGGCTTTCCCATCAACTCCCCTCCGGAACCTTGCCGCGAGCACAGTAATCCAGCCAGAATCAGGCAGGCCAGAAGAACGAGAGGGGGCCTGCAGGGAAGGGACAATGCTCTGGGATCGGATGGATTCATCAGCGACCGCTCAGTTTACCCCTTGGCGGGTTTTACATAGGAGGCGATTCATACGCGATCGACTACCGTTCGGGGGCAACGCCCTGAGGGCTTGTCTCCTGCTCCTTCGCTGAAAGGTCAGAGCTGTCGACCCCTGAGTGTGATCGCTTCAGTTCCTGGACGATGGGAAGGTCTGCTTCGGCCCACTCGAGGCCGAGCCACGCTTCCCCGCACGGATCGAGCCATCTCAACTCCGCGTGTTCCCTGTTTTCGATAAACCCGCTGCGGTGGCTGACCTCGTAGGGGCAGAGCTGGATTTCCACTTCCTGGCTGAGATGGCTCACGACCGACAGTGCCCTGCCGATGTCGGTTTCGATGCCCAATTCTTCGCGCAATTCCCGTTGCAGGGCCGCTTCCGGAAGTTCACCTGGCTCGACCTTTCCGCCGGGAAACTCCCACTTACCGGCGAGAGCCTTGCCCCTGGGGCGCTGGGCGGCAAGGATCCGGCCATCCCTGTTGCGGAGGATGGCGCAGACCACATGGAGGCGTCGTGGTTTCGGGAACATCGGCCAAAAGCTAACCGGGATGGCGTCCCTGGGTGGCTTCCCTCAAGATATCGGCAGGAGAGGGGACGATCCGGTCGAGAAAGACCGGTGGCACAGGTGTCGCCTTCATCCGTTGGGTGGTTTCGTCGAAGGTGACACAGACCACGGTAAACCGACCGGTGGCAGCGAGAAGATGGTCCCCATCGGGCTGTTTCCAAAAGCGGAAAAAGTATTTGATCACTTTTTGCCGGACTTCCTCGACTAGGAGTTCGATTTCCACTTCCTCCTCGAATTCGAGAGGCAGGCGGTAATCCGCCGACGCATGGACACGAGGCCACCCGACCCGGGGATGGTCCGGATGGGCTCCCCCATGCCGCAGCGGATGCACCGTGAAGCCAAGAGAACGGTAGAAAGCATGCTCCGCGACTTCCATGAACCGGAAAAAGTTGGAGAAGTGCATGATCCCTGCCAGGTCGGTGTCGGCAAATTCAACCCGGCGGCGGAAAGTGAAGCGGTGCTCTGGCATGACTTCCACTGTGCGCCAACAGATGCCTCCGTGCAAGCGGCTCGCACGGCGTGACCAAAGCGTCGGTTTTCCCTGCTTGCATCGTGGGAGCGCCGTTTTACCCTGAACGATCATGAATCAACTCGACCAACTCAAGCAGCACACCATCGTCGTCGCGGACACCGGCGACTTTGAGTCGATGAGGGCCTACCAGCCGAGGGATGCGACGACCAATCCCTCGCTCATCCTGCAGGCGGCGCAAAAGCCGGAATATCGGGCGTTGCTGGACCAGGCCGTGGCAGAGAAGCGCAACGCCGGACTGGAAGCGGTGATCGACCGGTTGCTGATCCTTTTTGGGGTGGAAATCCTGAAGATTGTGCCAGGCCGCGTCTCTACGGAGGTGGATGCGCGTCTCTCCTTCGACACCGTGGGAACTCTCGCCAAGGCCCGCCAGATCATTGATCTTTATGCCAAGGAAGGTATCGGCAAGGAGCGCATCCTGATCAAGATTGCTTCCACGTGGGAGGGCATCCGGGCCGCTGCAGAATTGGAGAAGGAAGGCATCCATTGCAACATGACCCTGCTCTTTTCGCTGGCCCAAGCGGTGGCCTGCGCCGAGGCCGGAGCCCGACTCATCTCCCCGTTTGTCGGCCGCATTCTCGACTGGCACAAAGCCAAGACCGGACAAACCTACACGGGAGAGGAGGATCCGGGGGTCCGGTCGGTGACGCAGATCTACGCTTACTACAAAAAGTTCGGCCTTGGGACCGAAATCATGGGCGCCAGTTTCCGCAACAAAGAGGAAATAACCGAGTTGTGCGGCTGCGATCTTCTCACCATCAGCCCAGGGCTCCTGGGCGAACTACAGGCCTCCTCAGACCCGATCATCGCGAAATTGACCGTTGAGTCAGCTCTCCAATCAGACATTCAGCCCATGGTTTGTGACGAGAAGGCGTTCCGCTGGATGCTCAATGAGGATGCCATGGCGACCGAAAAAACGGCGGAGGGGATCCGCAAGTTTGGCGAAGACATCGTCAAGCTGGAGCGGCTCATCTCCGCCACCCCGGGCTTCTGACGGCGTGGCTCCGAAGTCAGGCCACCTCGGCGGGCTGGCTTTTCGCGGCTTGGCGGCTGCGGCGCCATTCAGCGCGGTGATTCAGTGACCAGTCCACCAAGGCTGTCTCAAAACCGATGTCATGTCCCGCCTGCTCACTTTTGAACCACTTGTGTCGTTCAATTTCACGAAGTTCTGCGAGAAATTCCCGGTAAAGAGACGATTTTTCGAGCAGGGGATCAGAGATGTAAGAGGCCATTCCTAGGGGGATGCAGCAAGAGGCACCCATACGTCTTTTGGGAAAATGGCGCAAGGGCATTTCGTTTTAGATCTCGAGTCCCAGTCCCTGATCCAAAGGTGACGCGACAGGCCTTCTCGAACGATGGGCATTACTCACCTCGGTCGAGCACCGGGAAACGGAAGGTCGGGGAAGGCTGGTGCTGGCCTTTGGCGATGGCACGGATTTCAGCCGCCACTTCGGGGTGGTCACCCGCCACATCCTTGGTTTCGCCGGGATCATTGGCGAGGTCGTACAATTCCCATTCGAGATTCGCCGCTGCTTCGGGCTTTTTTGTTGCAGGAATCAGGCCCTGACGGATCCCTTTCCAGTTTCCTTTGCGGACTGCCTGCTGGCCGCCGTAGGAGGTGAATTCCCAGTAGAGAAAATCGTGCGGTTTCTGGGGGGCTCCGGTCAAGAGAGGTGCGAAACTCAGCCCGTCGATCGCCAGGTCCGGAGGAACCGGAGTGCCTGACACTTCGCACAAGGTAGGGAAGAGGTCATAGAAGGCACAGGCATGGGCACTGGTCTGTCCGGCGGCGATCCGGCCCGGCCATTTTGCGATGAGAGGAACCCGGATGCCGCCTTCATAAAGGCTTCCTTTGAGCCCCCGAAAACCATCCGCGCTGCGGAAATACTCCGAGTCCGATCCACCGAGTCGGTCATAGGTGGGGCCGTTGTCGCTCGTGAAAATCACCAAGGTGTTGTCCGAGAGTTTGAGGTCATCGAGGAGCGCCAGGATCTCTCCTATGCCACGGTCCATGTGAGTGATCATGGCGGCATACGCGGCCCTCGGGGTGGGGTGCTGGAGGTAGGCGTTGTGGACATAGTCGGCTTCCTGCACGATCCCGGTGTATTCGGCGACATCCTGGTCCGGCACCTGGATGGAGAGATGGGGAACCGCGAACGGGAGGTAAAGGAAAAATGGGCCATCTTGGTGCGCCCGGATAAATTCTTTGCCCCAGTTGACGAAAAAGTCCTGGGAATAGCTCTCTCCTTTGAGGGTGCGGTCGTTGCCGGGCAGGTTGACCTTCTGCCCTCCTTTCCAGAGAAAGCGGGGATAGTGATTGTGGGCATGGACTTGGCAGAGGAAACCGCCGAAGTCGTCGAAGCCCTGCCGCAGGGGATCGCCGGTGGTGCCAGCATTGCCCAGGCCCCACTTTCCATAGCCGGCGGTTGCATAGCCGCGATATTTCAGGACCTCCGCGATGGTCACCGTGCCGTCCGGGATTGGCATTTGCCCGGGGAATTCGCCTTTTTCAGGCGCATTCACGCTCCCTGGAGGGTTGGCATTGTCCCTGATTGCAGCATGCCCCATGTGTCTCCCGGTCATCAAAGCACAGCGGGCTGGCGCGCAGACCGCCTGTCCGGAATAGGCCTGAGTGAAGCGGATTCCGCCTGCGGCGAGGCCGTCGAGATGGGGGGTGCGGATGATTTTTTGACCGTAACATCCCAGTTCGGAATAGCCCAGATCGTCGGCCATGATCAGGACCAGATTGGGCTTTTCGGCGGGTTTTCTCGTCGTTTCAGCTGTCACACTTGCCGAGTTGGCGAAAATAATGCATGTAACCATGCTCTGGAAGGTCAGGCCACAGAGCGATTTGAAACGAGGAAAACCAAAGAGAGAACTGCCATTCATCGAAACGAACGTGATCAGTCCGCTTGAAAAAAGCAACCCTCTAGTTTTCGCGATCATCCCATGAATCCTTCATCCCACGATCCATCCCATCAACGCGATGTGATTGACCTGCCCCCGCCCCGGCGGAGCCAAGGCCATCGGGGGCTTTCTCCCGCGAAGGCGGTTGGGCTGGTTTTTCTCGCTCTCGTATTTGGAACCGGGGCGGGATACCTGGTCAGCACTCTCCTCCAGCAAGGACGTCCGGGGGAAAGCACTGGATCCGGATCAGTGGCGCCTCCCGCTCCGGCCATTGAGAGCTCTGCGGAAACCGCCACCGCGCTCGCCGAGATCCGGCTCGCGGTGGGACAAGCGCATTGGCTGGAAGCCAGGGAAGCCTGTCAGCGAGTCTTGGAGGGGGATCCCAACAATATCGAAGCCAGTGCCACTTTGTCCGTGATTGAGAAACATCTCGAAAAGGCCCGGGCCATGGTCAAGGTGGAGGCTGAGCCTGACGGGGCGCTGGTCCGCGTGGGTGATTTGGATGTTCAGAAAAGTCCCGCTGTTTTTGCCGGAGTGCCTGCGGGCATTTACCAAATGGTCGTTGAAAAAGAAGGCTTTGTGCCGGTGGAGCGTCAATTGCGCGTCGAAGGAAGCGAGGATCTGGAGATCAAGGGAATCGTTCTGGAGCGGAGTTCGGGAAACATCGAAGTCTCCAGCGTCCCGGCCGGGGTGGAATTCAAAATTGTCAAAGCCTCCGATCCGCCGGCTCTTCCGTCTGACCCTCCCGCTCCGGAGCCGCCGACCAAGGAGTTGGTTCTCAAGGAGGGCAAGACACCTGCGAAAATTGAAGAACTCGGGGAAGGGGATTACAAAGTCTTCCTTTCCTTGCCGGGCTTTCCCGTCCATGAGGAAAACGTCAAGGTTCGTCACAGCCGCATGGCGAGTGTGTCCCATGTCTTTGCCAGTGGTGGGCTGAAAATCACCAGCGATCCCATCGGTGCCGAGGTCTGGTTGACTCCGGTGGACAAGACCCGGAGCCGTCTGGTGGGGGTGACTCCGCTCAGTCTGACCGACCTTCCCGTGGGGCGACATCAGCTGGAATTGCGGCATCTCGACTGGCCGGTCATCCGACGCTCCGTGGAAGTCACGATGGGCGATGATCAATCGCTCGAATTTG
Source organism: Verrucomicrobiales bacterium (assembly GCA_020852405.1). GTDB lineage: Bacteria > Verrucomicrobiota > Verrucomicrobiia > Verrucomicrobiales > DEV007 > JACKQE01. The sequence continues at coordinate 2,327 of JADZAX010000396.1, read as the reverse complement.
CCTGGAAGCGGAGCCTTGTTTCTTTCGTGTCTGATCCTCCAGGGGCCTCGGTTTTGATTGATAATAAGCAGCTTGGGGGATCCCGTGTTGAGACCCCTTTCCAATGGGAACTTCCCGACGGCAATTATGAATTCACCGCCAAGCGGGAAGGGTTGGATGATGTGGTCCTGTCTCGGGAGATCTCGGCAGGGGAGTCCTCCGAAATCAATTTTGGTTTTCAATACGGGGCCATCTCCCTCAACAGCCAGCCATCCGGAGCGGCGGTGGTCTCCCTGGGGGTGCCCATTGGACGGACGCCTCTCCGTAAAGGCTTTGTCAGGCCGGGGCATTATGCGTTCACATTGTCGAAAGACCAGTATCGTTCCGTCGACGTTTCCGGTGAACTCCTGCCCGGGCAAACGCTGGAGTTCAATGCTTCGCTCAACTTTGATCCCCAGCCGGTGCTGAACCGGGATTTTACGAATCATCTTGGTTCCAAAATGGTGTGGATCAACGAAATGAAGGGTTGGGTGGCCGAGACGGAAGTAAGGCAATCGGCTTTTCAGAGCGTGATGCAGAAAAATCCCAGTTATTTTCCCAATCCTGAGCAGCCTGTCGACAGTGTGACCTGGTATGATGCCAAGCGCTTTTGCGAGAAATTGACGGTCATTGAACAGGGACGCGGGACTTTGCCAAAAGGCTATGCCTACCGGTTGCCCACCGATCAGGAGTGGACCTTTTTTTCCGCCGGAGAAGCTCCTGCCGGCACGGTGTTTGCCTCGCTTTCCAACAAAAAGGGGCCCATGCCGGTGGGTTCGAGCCAGCCCAACGCCTTGGGACTGCGCGATGTCCAGGGTAATGTGTGGGAATGGTGCGAGGACTGGTATTCCTTGGAAATCGTCAACAAGGCCCGGGCGGCCGGAGCCACCGTCAAACCGGAGTGGGCTGGGACGAGTCGAAAAATCCTGCGTGGGGCCTCCTGGCTGCGTTCCGCGCTTTCCGACATCGATCCAGCCTACCGGTTGGCGGTCGAACCTGGGACTGAAAACCGCAATGAAGTCGGATTCCGCGTGGTCCTGATGCCGTAGTAAAGGGCTTGCTTGAGGCGTATTTCCGGCCATGGAGTCCCATGCGCATCGAAGCATTGATCGTGGGCCAGGGGTTGGCCGGGACCGCTTTGGCTTGGGAACTGCGCCGCAGGGGAATCAGTTTCCTGATTGTCGATCCGGCGGCACCCACGGGCTGCTCCCGGGCGGCTGCGGGTATCCTGACGCCTCTCGCCGGGCAGCGTCTGGCGCCTTCCTGGCGGCTTGATGAAGCCCTGCCGCTGGCCCGCCAAACCTATGATGAGGTGGCTCAGGTGACAGGCCAGCAACATTTCACAGCCTTACCCGTTCTGCGATGGCTGCTTAATCCGCTCGAGAAAGAACGGCTGTTGGTCCGGCGGCAAGATCCGGCGGTGACTCCCTATCTTCTCGAGGATCCGGCCGGCGCGGAATCCTGGATGCAGGTGCCTCCCTATGGTGCGGTTCTCCTCGGGGGGGGCGGATACCTCGATACGGTGGCGTATCTGGAAGCTTCCCAGGCGATCTTCCACAGGGAGGCCGCCTGGCAACAAGGGGTGGTGGATCCCCGGGATCTGCACTGGGAGCAGAGTAGGGTCCGCTGGAGGGAGGTGGAAGCCCGGTTTGTGCTGTTCGCCCAGGGGTGGAAAGGGGCCTCAAATCCGTTGTTTGACTGGGTTCCGTTCAATTCGGCGAAAGGAGAAATTTTGGATCTGGAGAGTCAGTCCTTCGGGGACAGGTGCATTCTGAGTGCCGGAAAGTGGGTGCTCCCGTTGGGACACGGTCGATTCCGAGCAGGATCTACTTACACCCACGGATTGCTCGACGAATTGCCGAGCGAGGAGGGAAAAACGGAGATTCTCGATCACCTCTCCAGCATGGTCCGCGACAAGCCGACGGTGGTCAATCACAGGGCCGGGATCAGGCCCGTGATCCGTGGACAACAGGCTGTCATCGGTCGGCATCCCGGTCGTCCACAAGTGGCCTTCTTCAATGGTTTGCGGTCCAAGGGAGTGCTGCTCGCGCCGCTTCTGGCGAAGCTTTTGGTGGATCATCTCTGGGAAGGCGCCCCCCTGCCTCGGGAGGTGGATTTGGCAAGCAACTTCTGACTGTGGGTGATGGCATCCTCAACTATTATCGCAACTGGACCACCAGTGCATGCGCGTCAAGCTAAGAGCCCGAGAATGAGTCGGTCCAACGAGACTCGCGCCCGCCTTTCCTGCTTTGCGTAGCGGGCCAGACGGCTGAGCTCCGCCATTAAACCGCGTCCTGGCAGCTCTCCGG
>JADZAX010000395.1 GCA_020852405.1 Verrucomicrobiales bacterium | reverse complement strand
TCACTGTCGCCTGATCCGCAGCGTTCGTCCCAGAAGCAAGTCAGAAGCACCCCATCGCGTATGAAGAAGTGGTCCCTGGTTGTCGCAGCGCTGTATGGAGCTGTTTTTGTCGTCCTGGGTTTTCCTCTCGCCCGCCTGGCTTTTTTTCCGAAGGGGCCCACGCTGGCTGTCTATGCGGAGGGATTCTTGGAATGGCAGCCCTGGGCCCTGGTCGCCCTGGTGATGGTGGCGCAGTTTGCCCTCTTGCGCGTTCCCGTGGCCATTGCCGGCGGCCGTCCGGTGGCGCGGCGTTCGATCTGGAGCACCGCGATCGCTGCCGCCTTCATGATGGGGCTTCTCGTTTTGGGCGCGGCGGGTTCCATTTATGAGTTCCTGACGAAGATGGAGGGGGCCGTGGGATTTTGGCTGGCCATAGGAGGTGCCGTAGTAAGTTGGGGATTCTGGGCCTACTACTTCTACCGCGTGACTTCATCCGCCAAGCAAGGGAGTGGCATGGTCACCCTTCGGAAGCACCTTTGGACAGGTTCGATCCTTGAGCTTTTGATCGCCATACCCACGCACATCATTGCGCGGCAGCGTGATTACTGCTGTGCCGGCATCATGACCTTTCTCGGTCTCACGTGCGGGTTTGCGGTGATGCTGTTCGCCTTTGGTCCGGCACTCTACTTTCTTTTCATGGACCGCTGGCGGCGCATCCATCCGCAGGGGGACTGATGTTCCATGGGAACCCATCACAAAAGCAAGAGGCCGAACCCCACGGCTTGACGGATGCTGGTTTGCTGAATTGAGGGGGACGATTGGGAGGCTTTCCTTGAAACGGGGAAGGGGCCAACGAGCGGGATTGGGAGGTCCCCATCACTTGCGCCCAGGATCGATCCATCGCGAAAGCGCCATAGGACGGGGCTTTACCAAACTGGATTCCAACGGCATGCTGGGGAGCGTGCGGCCCAATCCCACCCTTCTCTGACATGATTCCCCGGTTTGTTTGTATTGCTGTCATCCTCTCCCTTGGGGGCACCTCCTCCGGTGCCGGTCCGGTGGCGGAGCTGTCCCTGCTCTCAGAGGGGGCGTCGCCCTACCAGATTGTCGTGCCCGACACCCTGCCCTCGCCGGCCTTGACGGAAAGCCTGCACGAGACGGCGCGGCTTCTCCGGACCGCGTTCCAGGCCAACGGGGCCGACGTGCCAGTGGTGCCGGAAACTCGGTGTGATCCGGCGAAACCGGCGATCTTTCTCGGCGACACGCGGTTTGCCCGGGAGCACGGCCTCGATCCCACCCAGCTCCGCGACTGGAGCTACATCCACCGGGCGGTGGGCCGGGACCTGATCCTGGCCGGACACGATCACCCGGCCCGGGGCACGACGGAGAATGACCGGCGGCCCAACTGGGACCGGGTGGCCACGGCCAAGGCGGTGACCGATTTTGCCCGCCAGTTCATGGGGGTCCGCTTTCTGTATCCCGAGACACCCCCCTACAATGGAGTGAACGCGGCGGCCAAGATCGATCTGCTGGCCTCTCCGGGCATCGAGTTTCTGCCCCTGACGGTGATGACGGTTCCCGGTGACCTGGATGTTCAGAAAACGCCGTTGCTGCGAGTCAACACCTCCCATCCGGCGGGGGGCGGCTTTTATGATCTGGCGCAGAACCGCTTTCCGCGGGTCGATGAAGTCTTCGGCGGCCACACCTGGCAGCGCGCGGTGCCTCCGGAGAAATACTGGGATTCCCATCCTGAATACTTTGCCCTGATCAGCGGCTCGCGCCTCAAGCCGGAGGGTGGCGGCGCCCAATACTGTCTCTCCAATCCGGAAGTGCGGGAACTGATCCACCGGGATCTGGCCTCCTGGCTGGACCGCGGCTATGCCTCGGTCGATCTGGGGCAGCCCGATGGCTTCCGCGAATGCCAGTGCGCGGAGTGTGAAAAGCTCTACGGCACGGGCAAGGACTGGAGCGAGAAAATCTGGCTCTTCAACCGCGAGGCCGCGGAACGGCTCGAGAAATCGCATCCCGGCAAGGACGTGACGATGATGTCCTACATTCTGACCGCGAAGCCGCCGAAGACGTTCACGAAATTCCCGTCGAACACCTGTGTCATGCTGACCGGCACGAACGAGGAGGACATCGCTCCGTGGCGGGACATCGAGGTGCCGCGCGGATTCACCGGCTACCTTTACAACTGGTGCCCGAATCTGGGCACCCGCTACACGCCGATGCGGACGCCGGGCTTTGTCGAGACCCAGGTGCGACGGCTCGCCGCGAACCGCATCCAATCGCTCTACCGGGACGGACCGGGACAGCTCTTTGGGTTGGAAGGTCCGGTCTACTACGTGATGGGCCGGATGTTCGATGATCCGGAGCACCTCTCGGCAAAGGAGCTGCTGCCCGAATTCTGCGAGGCGGCCTTCGGCAACAAGAGCGCGGCGTTTTACATGCGCTCCTTTTACGATCAGCTCTACCACGCCATCGCCCTTTACTCCGACCACATCGGGACCCGCTGCGACGTCTGGACCTACCAGCCGTTGCCGGGGGAGGGGAGACCGCGCAAGACGGTGCAGGATCCCTTCCAGTTGATCTCTTTCCTCTACCCGCCCAACCTGCTCGCCTCACTGGACGCCGATCTCAGTCTCGCGGAAAAACAGGCCACCACGGTGAAATCGAAAACCCGGCTGGCCCTGGTCCGCACGGAGTTCGACTATCTGCGCCATTTTGCCAAAGTGGTGCACCTCCATCAGGCCTGGATGATGGTTCCCGACGGGGCCTCGCAGGAGCGACTGCTGGACGCGATCGACGCGCGCAATGTCTTCATTGATTCCCTCTATGACAAGCGGGGCAATGGAGTGTCCCCGGGGAACTGGTCGTATGTGCTTTTTCCCTTCGCGGGGCACAATGCGGCGCATCTCCGTCTCGCCCATGACGGTTACCAGGAACCCTATGCCAACACCTGTTTCAACTGGGACACCAAGGCGATGCGCGGGGCCCCGGCTCCCGGGAAAAAGCGTCTCACGGTCGCCACCGCCAGGGCGCCGGTGACTCTGGATTCCCCCCAGTGGGCAAGCGTGGCCGCTCACGAACTCACCCTGTTGCCGCCGCTGCACACCCTGCCGCGGAAGTCGCGCCTGCGCCTGCTTCATGATGCGGACCATCTGTTTGTGCTGGCGGAGTGCGAACTCGGGGAGGATGCCCCCGGCGATTTTCCCAAATGGAACCGCGACCGCCCGCTCACGAGTCAGGAGTCGTTGGATCTATACCTTCAGCCCGGGCCCGGCAAGGATCTCCTTTACCGCTTCGCCGTGGGGGCGAATGCCGAATCGAAGTACGACGCCGTGAGCGGTCTGATCACCGATGTGATGGATCCCCGGCATGGCAAGGACGATCCGACCTGGAACGGGGAATGGCGGGCCGAGATACGGATCGACACCTCGTCGCACCGGTGGACCGCGCTGGTCACGATCCCTTTCAAGACATTGGACGTTGCGGCTCCCACTCCC
>JADZAX010000394.1 GCA_020852405.1 Verrucomicrobiales bacterium | reverse complement strand
TTTTTGGTGGGAAGGAGGAGCCGTTTGGGCCTGGGCGAGCATTGCCGACCGCCAGGGATGCGGGCTGCGCCAGAATGGGGCATTCCGTGCAGCCGCAAGCATTCTCCTGCCAACCCCCCATTGGAAAGTGGAATTCCGTGAATGTTGGCAGCGGATGGGCGAGTCCCCCCGTTCGCCGTGCGAATCATAGTCCCTTCCACCGCCGGGGAAAACCAGGGGGCGCATCGCCAGTCCAGGATCACAGCGCTCGACCATGGCAGCGTCTACGGAGCGTCGCATCGCAGACCCGCAGTCCGGCCAGGGCAATCAGTCCTGTCCGAACCAATTGACAAGTGTTCTTTGGGACAGTATCAGGTTGGTGATGGACAGCGGCGCTCAGTCATGGCAGAACCCGTCGATGCCCAATAGGATTTCCGACACCCGATGACCCAAGGAACACTCGCCCTCAATCTTCAAACGACAAGACGACTTCCGCAGACGGAGCGGGAGCTTGTCGGGATCTGTCTGGCGCTCATCGATGGCCGAAGCGACTTGTCCGGGCCCGAGCGGCGGTTAATCGCCGCGGGGGCAATCCCCGAAAAATCTCTGTCCATGGCCGGAGAGTTCCGCGTGGAGATCCTAAAAGGTGGCGATCCGCTGGGCGATTCCTTCATCGCGCTGCGCTCGGCCGTGTCCCGGCGCCCGGCGGGTGCCGTCTTTACTCCCGCCTGGATCGTGAAGCCAATGGTGGCATGGCTGAAACGTGAAGGCACTCCGGCTCGCATCGTCGATCCGGGAGCGGGTTCAGGGCGCTACATCATGGCCGCGGGGGAGGTTTTTCCGGCAGCGAGGCTCATTGGGGTGGAAAGTGATCCGCTGGGGGCCCTCATGCTTCGCGCCAACCTTTGCGTGCGCGGGTGGATCGGGAGGACTGAGATCATCGCGGGTGACTACCGCTGCTTTGTGCTTCCGCCCTGCGCGGGCCGCACCGCCTTTGTCGGCAATCCGCCGTATGTGCGTCACCACGATATTTCCGAGGCGTGGAAAGCCTGGTATTCGTCCGGCTTTGCCGCGTTGGGCATCAAGGCGAGTTCACTCGCGGGGCTCCATTTGCATTTTTTCCTCCAAACGCTCTTGCTCGCCAGGAAGGGCGACTTCGGCGCCTACGTCACCTCGGCAGAATGGCTCAGCGTGAATTATGGTTCCGCCCTGCGCCATCTCGTCGTCGGCGGGCTTGGCGGGCTTTCCCTCGATGTGCTCGATCCTTCACTGGAAGCGTTTCCAGGCACCTCGACCACGGCCGCCATCACCTGCTTCCGCGTTGGTGAAACCTCGGAGCCGATCCGGTTTCGCGCGGTCGCCACCCCGGCCTCCCTGCAAGGATTGACCGGGGGCACCCCGATGGCGCGCGCGGCATTGCGACCGGAGGCTCGCTGGTCGGCCGCCTTGCCGATTAGGGGATGCCTCGGGGCCGACGAGATCGAGTTGGGCGAGGTTTTCCGAGTCCATCGCGGCCAGGTCACGGGAGCGAACCGGATTTGGATCGCCGGCCCCGAGGCCGCCGCGTTGCCCGATGCCGTGCGATTTCCAACAATCACAAAAGCCCGGGAGTTGATTGCGGCGGGGGCGTGCCTTCGCTCATCCGACAAGCTCCGCTGTGTCGTCGATCTTCCCGCCGATCTCGCCGGATTCAGCGATGACGAGCGGCGGCGCATCGACAGCTTCCTCAAGTGGGCGGCCGGAAACGGGGCCGATCAGGGGTACATCGCGCGCCACCGGAATGCCTGGTGGTCGGTCGGACTTAGGGCTCCGGCGCCCATTCTGTGCACCTATATGGCCCGGCGCCCCCCGCAGTTCACCCTCAATGCCTGCGGTGCCCGCCACATCAATATCGCGCACGGACTTTATCCCCGCGCACCCGTTGATCGCGCAGTGCTCGCCCGGCTTCTCGCCTGGCTGAACGAAAACGTGACCATCGGTGACGGTCGCGTCTACGCGGGAGGCTTGACCAAATTCGAGCCCAAGGAGATCGAACGCCTGCGCATGCCCACCCTGGAGCACGTCGCCCGATGAACCGTGGGCCCGCCCGCTGGACCAGGGAGCTGTTGGCAGAGGCCGCAGAGCTTTCCACCAAGGAGTTCAGGGACGAACGGCTGTCCGTTTCCGATGCGTGGGATGCTGAATACGAGGCGGCGCGCGGCAAATTCAATAAGCTCTTCAAAACACTCAATCTTTTGAACCAGAGCGAGATCCGCGACGCGGATGTGGCCGAGGCTTTCGAAATGGGACTCGGCGAGGCCCTGCGCTATCTCGCCGGCCCCCCAATCTCCGACGATGACCTCCGCGTGATCACTGGGGTGGAGTCCATGGCACCTTCCACCCTGGGAAAGAACCCCGAAGCGGTGAGGAAGGTCATGGAGGTCATCGAGCGTGTCATCGACCCCCATCGTTTCCCTTGGATTGCCAAGGGAATTGCTCCCACACCAAAACAACGGGAAGCAGCGCTTGTTGCGTCCTCGGTGTTGCTGGCTGCCCAGAGGATCGCCACCGAACGCCGCAATTCGGGAAAGAATCGACAGGAAGAGGCGGTCAAGGAGTATCTGCGCAAACTGGGTTTCGTCGAGGTTGGTGCGAAGAAGATCACGACAATTGTGAATGGGCCGAAGGAGGGCGAGTTCTGTTCCGAATGCGAACTCGGAGATCGGAAGGCGGACATCGTCGTTCGGCTTTTCGACACACGTCTGATGGCCATCGAGTGCAAGGTATCGAACAGCGCCACCAACAGCGTGAAGCGCCTCAACAACGATGCCGCCGTGAAGGCCGGCTACTGGCTCGACCAGTTCGGGACACTACAGGTAGTTCCGGCCGCTGTCCTTGCCGGCGTCTTCAAGGTCTTGAATCTTGAGCAAGCGCAGCAGAGGAACCTCGCCCTCATTTGGGCCCACGATCTGGAGAAACTCGGGAAATTCATCCGGTCGACGCGATAGGGCTGAACCCCCTCTATCCCCGGGCTTCCGGTGGGGCGGGTGAGGAAGGGTTGAAAAAGGGAATCCTTATCAATCAATAGACATAGAGCCGCGTGCCCATCGCCAGCACGC
>JADZAX010000393.1 GCA_020852405.1 Verrucomicrobiales bacterium | reverse complement strand
TTTGGGCTTCGGCACTCATGTCGTTTGGATGTGAAAATGTCAGTAAACGGCACGACCTCCGGTGAGATCGAAGGTGAAACCTGTGTTGAACCCGGCCTCGGGGGTCACTATCCAGCAGCTCAGAGCGGCCACTTCATCCAAGGTGCCGCACCGCTTCATCGGAATCTTGTCAGTCATGTAGGTGACTTGACGGGGGTCGATACCATCAACCATCGGGGTCCGGATCACGGCGGGAGCGATGGCATTCACTGTGATGCCGCTTTCGGCAAATTCCTTGCCGGCAGACTTCACCAGCCCAATCACCGCGGCTTTGGTGCAGGAGTAAGGACTCATGCCGGCATTGCCTTCCTTGCCGGCAATGGAGGCAAAGAGAAGGATCCTCCCATATCCACGGGGCTCCATGGCACGCAGGGCATATTTGGTCACCAGGAAGGAGGCCCGGAGATTGACCCGCGTCACAAAATCAAAATCTTCCGCCGTCACCTCGGTGATCCGGGTGGACGTCGGCCCCACCACCGCAGCGCAGTGCACCAGAATGTCGAGCCTCCCCGCGTGGGAGTCCGTGATCCGGGCGATTGAGGCACTGACGGACTCCTCATCCGCCACATCGACCACCTCACTGCCTACTTTGAGGCCGGCCTTGCTCATTTCTTCCAAAACGCGGCCCAATTTCTCCGCATCGCGGTCCATCAACACCACCGTCGCTCCCTCGCGAGCAAGTCTTGTCGCAACGGCCAGACCAATGCCATCAGCACCGCCGGTAACAACGGCTATTTGGTCAGCAAAACGTGGGGCTTCGTCCATGGTGGACAATTAATGCACGGATCAATGCGGTAAGTCCACCGTGAAAGGTGGTTCTGATCCAACGCGAATGCGCCGCATCCATTCAGGAAGCTTCCGCCCGGTCCCGCTGACGCTGACGACGCCGCTTTTTGTCGGGCGACGGCCGACGAGGCGGACGCACCGGACGAAGAGGCTTGTCCTCCAGCAACGCCGTGTAAACATAGGGGAAACTTTCCAACCGGCGGCGCTCAATGGGGCGACCAATGAAGCGCTCAACCGCTTTGGCGTAGTCCGCCTCGTCCGCTGAAAGCAGGGTGAAGGCATCACCTTCTTTTTGGGCTCGTCCTGTCCGACCGATGCGGTGGACGTAGTCCTCTGGATTCTCCGGCACGCGGTAGTTGATGACGTGGGTCACCCCGCTGATATCCAAGCCACGCGCAGCCACGTCGGTGGCGATAATGACATCGAACTCCCCGGAGCGAAACCCCTGCAAGGCCCTGGTCCGGTCGCTCTGACGGATGTCGGAATGCATCACGGCCGTGCGGGCTTCTTTCAGCGAAGCGCTCAACATGGAATGAAGCATGTCTGCCTCCTTCTTTGTCCGGGTGAAGATCATCAGACTGTGGAAATCGGTCGACTTCAGAAGGGTGAGCAACAGTTCGTCACGCTGCTCCATCGCCACAGGATAGAATGCATGGGCCACGGTCTCGGCGGGAGACTGACGGTGGCCGACCTCAATTTCGAGAGGATCACGCAAGGCCCATTCCGCCAGAGTCTGGATCGCGGGAGGCATGGTGGCGGAAAAGAACAACGTCTGCCGGTCCTTCGGACATTTGTCCACGATGCGCCGGACATCGGGCAGGAATCCCATGTCGAGCATCCGGTCGACTTCGTCGAGGATGAGGTAGCGGATTTCCTTCAAAGTGATGGTGCCCCGGCTCATGTGGTCAAGCAGGCGGCCCGGAGTGGCGATGACAATGTCGGGATTGTTTTCCAAGGCATCGGTCTGAGGGCCGTAGCCCACCCCGCCGTGCAACAGGACAACATTGAGTGGGCGGTAATAGGCAAAACGCCTCATCTGCTCCTCAACCTGCGCGGCCAATTCCCGGGTCGGTTCCAGGATGAGGCATTGCGGATGGATCCCAGGGGCGATGTTGTTGAGCACGGGCAGCGCGAAGGCTGCAGTTTTTCCGGTCCCGGTCTGGGAGGCCCCGACGATGTCACGGTTGAGCAGCGCTTCGGGCATGGCCCGGGCTTGGATGGTGGTTGGCGTCACATACCCTGCCTTGTCGACGGCACGTTGTATGGGAGGAATCAGACCGAGATCGGCGAATGTCGATGACATGCAGGAGTATTGGGTTCCATGGACTGCTTACAAGGGAGGATCTGACCTCCGACCATGGGAAGCTAATACCTAGGCCGATTCTTGCGTCTAGTCAACAACCCATCCAGAGAGATGAGACCTCCGCCTGAGAGGAGGAGGAGAAACCCTGAACCTATGTAAAGCATCAATGTCTGGGAAAGGAGTGTGGGCGACAGATCCAAAGGCGCAAAAAGCACCAGCACCAACAAGCCCAAAAACAGCGCGGCATTGATCCGGACAACGAAGCCCAATCCCAGCCCCAGCAGGGAAATCATGAGCAGGAACAAAAAGACCACGGCAGTCACCGGAGGGTAGGGAAAACCAATCTTACTGAATTGGTCCACAAGATCCCAGGAGGTCTCTTTCCAAATCAATCCCCAAGCCAAAGGGGAATGGGGAATAACCTGATAATAAGTCATGCCAAAGACCACAAAAGCACGCAAAATGAGCAGCCAAAAATCCCAGCTGCTGACTCCTTGGTTCGGATCAATGGGTTCTCTTGGGTGCAATTGCATCCTGCCTCAGACGACGCCTCTACCGGAACTACCCTGATCCAAGCTACGGCCGAAAACTCTCACTGCATCCGCACGCTTCTCAGGAAGGCCTTCCCTTAAACACGGAAAAGAGTCCTGCGCAATGGATTTCGCCAAAGGCGCAGGACACAATCCCAGATTTCCTATACCGGAAAAGGACCTCAGACGGCCGATTGTCGGGCGCGCAGAATGACATCCGCCAGGCTCTCGAGTTCACCGCGGGTCGCTGCAACCGCCCCTCGCAGGCTTTCAAGAGCGGCCGTCGCTTCACCACCGCCAGATTGGGCGCGTTCCCCGCGCATCTGATCGAGGGCGAAAACCATGGAGTCCGCCACTTCAGCGATATCGCGACGGCGCGCGTTGGTTTCGCTTTCTATGGCACCACGCAGGCGGCCGCATTCCCGCTGAACCAGATCTTCGATTTGTTCCAAGCGTCGGTTGATATTCTCCCTGACCACGGAAGCATGCTCGACCACGGCGCATTCTAATGCGCGCAACCGGACTTCAACCGGTGAAAGAGCAGCTCCCGCATCGACCACCGCTGCCTTGCCGGCAGGCTGATCCTCTGCTGGGTCATTGAGAAAGGAGAGCTCTTCGGACTCCCCGGTAAGATCATCAAGATTCCCTGAATCCCGATGACTGAATTCATCGTTGAATAGCGACATTGTTGAATAGACGGTGTTTGTGTGTGTTTCGGGAGTAATTCTATTATGGTTTTTATGGTTTTTCAATGTTTTTCTTCTTTAACTTGGCGAATTCTTTCCGCTCAAGTTTGATGAACTCTCCATTTCAAACTGGCGGCAACAGTCTTTGACCGTATCATACAAGGTCTTGGATCAGCGCCTGGAGCCTCTTCCCGCCGTTCCAACCATCCTCTCTGAAACCTGTGGAACCAGAATC
>JADZAX010000392.1 GCA_020852405.1 Verrucomicrobiales bacterium | reverse complement strand
GGTGGCCGGGAGGAACAGTATCCCCGCTATCTGGCCGGACGAAAGGCCATCACCAAACCGGTGCTGGAAATCCCCGGAAATCATGACCCGGTGGACCTGTTCCAGCGGCATCTCCGCCAGCAGGTGGACACCGTTCACGTCCAGGATTGGCTGAGGGTGATTCTTCTCAACAATGCCAGAAGGGACTCCCATGCCGGCTTTCTGACTCCGGAGCAGGTCCGCTGGATCCGATCCGAATGTGGAAAGGCCGTTGCCAATGGACAGTGGGTCATCCTCGCCATGCATGTGCCGCTGCACGCCAACAAGCATCCTGACCGGGGCTGGTTCGTGGCGCCGGATCAGGGACAAACGGCCCTTTACGAATGCCTGGCCGAGCATTCCGGGAGGATTCTCGCCCTGTTTCACGGCCACTTCCACAACGGGTTGCGGGGCTGGGATGACCATCCCCCGATGCACGAAATCGTGTTTCCTTCCGCGCTCTACAATCAGGACCGCAAGTTGGAAGACCAACACGCCCCCGGATGGAATCCCCCCGCCTTTCATCCCGGCTTCACCCGGGTCAAGATTGACGACGAGGGCATCCACCTGTCCTACCAGCCGGTGGGAAGTGGAGAAACGGTCTCGAAATCGCTGGCCTGAGCATTTCCAAGCGGCACCTTGCGTCCCATGCTTTCAGAAACCGAAGCCCGACAACTCATCCTGGAGAGGTCCCCCCGCGGTCCCGAAGTTCGGGTCCCTCTACCAGAATCGTTGGGGCGCCGCACGACGCGTCCCCTGCTGGCGACTTGTGACCTTCCGGGCTTTGACAACTCCTCTATGGATGGCTACGCGGTCCGGGCCGCGGAGGCCGTGCGGGGGGCCCGGCTTCGCCTTGCCGGGGTCCAACCGGCCGGTCCCGATCAGGGACTCTGCCTGGCCCCGGGAGAGGCCATCCGCATCTTTACCGGCGCTCCGTTGCCTGCCGGGGCGGATGCGGTGGTCATGCAGGAGGACACCCGGGCGGAGGATACGCATGTCACGCTTCTTGAGGACTCTGCGGTCGGAGAATTTGTCCGACGCCGGGGGGCAGACCTGTGTGTGGGCCAGATTCTCTTTTCCCCCGGGGATCGGATCCGCGCCGCCGGACTCGGGCTGCTCGCTTCGCAAGGGATGGACACCGTGCCCGTGGTGGAAACGCCCCGCGTGGCCATCGTCACGACCGGGGATGAATTGCAGCCAGCCGGAACCGGGATCCCGCTCGGGCCGGGTCAAATCCATGACAGCAACGGACCGCTCCTGGCCGCCGTGGCCCGCCACTTTGGGGCCGTCAGCACCTGCCACCACGCCCCGGACGAGCCGGCCCGGCTTCGCGCCATCCTGGAGCAGGCCATGGATGAGGCGGATTTCGTCTGGATTGCCGGGGGAGTGAGCGTCGGGGACCGGGATTTTGTCCGCCCCTGCCTGGAGGAGTTGGGATGTGTTTCCGAGTTCTGGCGGGTCCGCATCAAACCCGGCAAGCCGTTCCTTTTCGCTCGCCGGGAGGATGGCCCTTTGATTTTCGGCCTACCTGGAAATCCGGTGTCGGCATTCGTCACCGCCCTCCTCTTTGCAGTTCCCTCGCTGGAACATTGGAACTTGGGAGATCCGTCGCCTGATTCCCCCCCCTTGGTGCGCTTCAGGTCACGCCTGCTGACGACTCTGACCAATCCGGGCGACCGCCCCCATTACCTCCGGGCCTGGCATGACAGCGCGGAAGGCACCTTGCGTCCGGCGGGACTGCAGGAATCCCATGCGCTGGCAGGGCTCAGCCGAGCCAACGCTCTGATCCGGCTGGAGGCCGGGGCCACAGGGGAAGCCGGGAGCGAAATCACGGCATTTGCCTTGGATTTTTAGGAATTGGGGGGCTCCGTCCCACTCAGAACCTGCTCGAATGCCTTGATCCTTGATTCCACATCTTCGCGACCGATCAGGGTGAGCAAAGGCACCAGATCGGGACCGCTGCCCGAACCACTGACGCTGACACGGCAGGGCAGCATCAGCACCCCGGGCTTCACTTCCAACTCTTCGGCCGCGGCATTGAGCGCATCATGCACGGTCACCGCGCTCCAGGGCTCGGCATCGGCAAAATGCCGCCGCAGAACTTCCAATTGGACCGGGACGCCCTCACGCTTTTGCACTTTCGCCACCGAAGCGGGATCGTAGGCAATGCTCCGAGCAAACACCGGTGCAATCAACGCCGGGATTTCAGTCAGCAAGTGCACGCGCTCCCGGGCGAGACTCATGGCCCCGGTAAGACGAGGGTCATCCGCGGGGAGGCCGGCGGCGACCAAATAAGGTCGGGCCAGCTCGACGAGGGCCTCGGGGGTCAGCCTGCGCAAGTGCTCCGCGTTGAGCCACTTGCACTTCTCGAAATCGAAACGGGAATTGGAATGGTTGATCGCATCGAGTTCAAAGCGATCGATCAGCTCCCCCATGGTGAAGACTTCCTGATCGTCCTTGGGCGACCAGCCAAGCAGGGCGATGTAGTTGCAGACCGCTTCCGATAGGAACCCGCCGCTCATGTATTCGGCGACACTGGCGCCCGTGTCACGCTTGCTCATTTTGGAACCGTCAGCGTTCAGATTGAGCGGAATATGGCAAAAGATCGGGGGTTCGACGCCAAAGGCCTCGTAGAGGGCCTGATGCTTCGGAGTGTTCGGCAGATGATCCTCCCCCCGGATGATGTGGGTGATTGCCATTTCGATGTCATCGACAACATTGACGAAGTGGAAAATGTAGGATCCATCGACGCGCCGGATCACCAGATCCGGGTTGGCAGGAACGTTCTCCTTGGTTTCCGGATCCCACCGGGTTGAACCCTGCACCTTCAGGTTGACCCGCTGCTCTCCGCAGACCAGGTCATTGACCACAATGTCCCGGTCTGGAACCCGGAACCGGATGGCTCCCTCGTCATCGTAGGCCAAACCGGCCTCGAGCAGTTTCTCGAGGTAGCGGCCATGGATTTCGTGGCGCTCACTTTGGGCATAGGGACCATACGGACCTCCCACGCCGGGGCCTTCATCCCAGTCGAGACCGAGCCAACGGAGACCGTCATAAATGGCCTGGACAGCGGCATCCTGATTGCGCGCCGCATCGGTGTCCTCGACCCGGAGAATGAAATGCCCCCCTGTGTGGCGGGCATAGAGCCAGTTGTAGAGAGCGGTGCGGGCACCACCAATGTGCAGGTAACCAGTAGGAGAAGGGGCGAATCGGGTCCGCACCGGCCGGATGGCTGAGGAAGAGGGAGCAAGGAGCATGGATCAGGCAAAAATCAGAAGGATGCAATCAATGCGACAGGAGAAGGCTGCGGTCAACCGTGTTCCCCGAAGGAATTCAACGCCGGAACCATCGCCCCCGGTTGACATCTCCCCTGACGCGTCTTTACTCAGGCCACTGTGCTGAACAGCGAACTCCAGAACCATCTCAAAAAAATCGGCGTCGTGCCGAACAAAGTTCTGGGGCAGAATTTCCTCCTGCATGAGGAAACCTCCCGCTGGATCGTCGATCAACTCGACATCACCC
>JADZAX010000391.1 GCA_020852405.1 Verrucomicrobiales bacterium | reverse complement strand
ATTGATATTATTAACAGACCAATCACCCATGATTGGGATGTCTCAAGCCTGATCACCATCCAGACCTACAACTCAGCATGAAACAGCACCTTCTCCTCCTGATAGGCCTCTCCTTGACGCCCCTGACCTTGGCGGGTGAACCGGGCGGCAAGGAAGTGTTGACGTCGGGAAAAGTGCCCTGCGTCGAGGCGGCTCCTTCCTGCCTGACCTATGAGTTCCTCGATCTGCAATACCAATACAGTGACTTCGATGGCTGGGATGCCGGCCACGGGGTGGCGGTGAATCTTTCCAAAGCCCTCTTTGGCCATGTTTACCTTACCGCGACGACCGATTGGACGAGAACCGGCTGGGAGCATACGGACATCGATGCTTACAGTGTGACCGCAGGCCTCGGATATTACTTACCGGTCACCGACCGCTTCCATCTCAACATCGAAGCCGGCGCCCTGTTCTCGGATCTGGAGTCAGACTATGGCAGCAGCAGCGAATGGGGCGGCGCGGCGGGCCCTGGCTTCCGCTACTGCCTGACGGAACAACTCGAACTTTTTGGCAACGCCTACTACACGGCCTATGAAGGAGGCTTTGACATTTGGGACTTCAACGCCGGAATCATCTATGATGTGACCAAAAGTGTTGGTCTGAAGTTTTCAGGCCTCTTCAATGAGGAGGGTTACACCCTTCTGGCAGGCATTCGCATTTACTACTGAACGGTCCCAGCGGACGGTTCGGACCCTGAGCAGGGAGGGCAGGCGCCAACCGGTGTCTGCCCTTTTTCCTGTACGACATCCTCCCCGTGGGATCAGTCCGCCGTGAGAGGGGAAATTTTCAGACTGCGGTAGGCAACGGGTCCATGGTCCCCCTGAACCCGGACAGGCCCCGAGGCGACCTCCTCCTCCGCACCACCGCGGGTGGGTCCACTGCAGGTTACATTTTCATGCACTACGGTTCCGTTGTGGATCACTTTGACAAAGGTTGCCGGGGCAATTTTTATTCCAGCAGCATCAAACCGCGGCGCCCGGAAGGTGATGTCAAAGGTCTGCCATTCCCCCGGGGCCTTGCTCGCATTGACCGATGGAGCAGTGCCTTCATAGCCTTTGTTGTCTTCCCAACGCTCGTAGATGGCACCACAATCATGCACCGAGACGGCGTCCTTGCCAAAGCTGTCGAGCACCTGCAACTCATAACGCCCCATCAGATAGATGCCACTGTTGGAGCCTTTGGGAACACAGAACTCGACATGCATCCGACAATCCCCGAAGCTTTCCTTGCTGACCAGATCCGCTCCCTTGCCATCGGCCGAATTCAGGGAGACCCCGGTGCCCGACCCGGTTTGGAAAGCTTTGGGATTGCTGGCATCCAAGGCCACCGAGGACACCGCCGACCATGGCTTGCCCGGAGTCTGCCAAGCGGCGAAATTCTTGCCATTGAACAACTCGGTTTCCCCGGCACGGGAGGACACGGCCAAGGCCAGGCTGCAGAAGACGAAGGAAAGAGGGAATGGTTTCATGGGATTCGGTTTTCGGTGGGATGAAGGAAAGAGGGGCTGTCGCCAACGCACTGGAAAAGGTAAGAAACCGTTCTCCCCGGCTCTTTCAATTTCCAAAAACCACGAAAAGCAGGGAGATCACAAGTCCGTTGTTTAGCGCATGCGCGGTCATCGAAGCGATCAGCGAGTCGCGCCATTCCCGGATTCCCGCAAGGCTGAATCCGATCGAAGCGAGAGCCGGAATCGCGATCCATCCCTGGGGATGGACCATCGCAAAAAGGAACCCCGAGACCAATCCCGAAAGCAGAAAGGCATGACGCCGCCGCAGCACCCGGTAAAAAAAGCCCCGAAACATGGTCTCCTCAAAAAGCGGTGCCAACACAGTGGCCAGAAACAGGATCGCTATCTTGACCCCCCATCCGCCATGCGCGACCTGGAACACGATGGGATGCACCGGAGCAGAAGGCCCCACGGGACCCGTCCCGCTGGAATCACCACCCGATCCGGCAACCAGTCCAGCCAATCCCATGAGGAGCAAGGTTGCCGCCACTCCGATGGCCAGAACCGGCAGCATGGCGAAGTACCCCGTGATGCCGCATCCCAGCTCTTTGAGCAGACCGGCCCCACGGTGCCATCCGAGTAGCCGCCGGGTTTCGCCCCAAGGGAGTCCACGAAACCGGGGCAGAAAAAGGCCCGCCAAAAAGGCCCCGAACAACCCCGCCAGGGCAAATCCCAAGCCGAAGGTATCGAAAAAAGGCAGATTGAAGACCACCATGATGGTGAGATAAGCGGCAAAAGCCTGGGTAAACACCAGCTCAAACCGGGCCTGGGTCTCGTCGCTGAGATCCAAGGCCTGGGACTGCGGGAGGGCAAATCGAAAACGGCCCGCATTGTGCCCCACGATGGCAACCAGGATCAAGACCAACCCCAACAGCCCAAACAGGACGACCACCACTGGCACCGACAGGCTGATCAGGGCTCCGGGAAGGCAGGCCTTGCCGAGTTGCTGGCGGACCGCATCATCCGTGCGGCTGATCAGGAGCGTGGCAAACCAGCCGAGGTTTTTCTCCAGCAGGGCGGCGTCTTCCGGGGAAGCCGGTTCGCCGCTGGCGAGGAGATGCCTTCCCAACCGTAGGACCGGACGCATCGGATCGTCGTCCGCCACTGGGACCTTGAGCCGGGCATCAATCAGCGCCACCGCCTGGGCCGTTCCCGATTCCGCCGCCAACCAGCCCTGCAGGGCGGCCACAGCGAGCGTGGATCGATCGGAGCGCACTTCTTTCGCCAATGTCTCCAGACTCTTTTGAAGATCGGTTTCTGCCTGCCCCCGCGCCGCAGTCGGCATTTGCCGGAGAAGGTAATCGACCCCGACGAGGAGGCGCGCCTGGATTTCGAAAACCGCCAATCCTCCTGCCGAGGAAGATTCGAGACTGCCGGTGTCCGGGCCGAGCCAAGGCTGGGCGAAACCCAAGAGGGCCGCCAGAGCGATCACCATCCTCCAAAACCACAAGCGGGGACCGCAGATTCTTCCCGGAACCGGCGGCAGATCAACTGTCATTCCGGGTTCTCCGGACGGGATCCGATCTTCCGTCATCAGCTTACTTCACTTGGTAGCAAACGATGAATTCCTGATCGCGGAGGAAGAGCCGGCCATCAAGAACGACCGGATGCGTCCAGATGCGTCCCTGCGGATTGCGATTCTTGCTCTGGGGTTGCAACGTGAATTCCTCGAGCTTTTTGAAACTGGTGGGGTCCGCTTCAACGAGCGTCACCACTCCGTCGCCTTCGTTGAGGCAGAACAGCAGGCCATCGGCGAGATGAACGGCACCTTTATTCAGAGTGGGGCTTTTCTGATTCCACACCCTTTTGCCGGTGAGAAACTCCTGGCAGGACAATCCCGGACCGTCGGAGAATCCATACACGTGATCCCCCAGTTTCACGACCCCTCCATGATGATTCTTCATCTCCTTGTTGTCCCAGACCGAGGTGACTTTGTCGTCGGAACCCACCTGGAACAACTCGCATCCCGCATTGTAGCCGGAAGTCACGTAGAGGTAACCCTTGTCAAAGATGGGTGTCGGTATGACGGCGGTGGCCCCGTTTTTCCACGGTGTTTTCCAGATCAGGGCGCCGGAGCCGGCGTCAAGACTGACGATGGTGTTTTGAAACAGCTGGAGGATCTGCCGTTTGCCGTTCCACTCGATGAGCTGGGCGGAAGAGTAATGGGCGTTGTCCTTGGCACTTCCGGTCAGCCCTTTGGAATGCCACAGCTTGGCTCCGGTGGCCTTGTCCAGAGCAAGAACCGACCCGCCTTCAGGCCCTCCGGGAGTGACCACAACCATCTTTCCTTCGACCAGCGGGGATTCGGAATACCCCCAGCCTGGGACCTTGCCCTGATAATCAGCCGTGAGACTGGTCTGCCATACTGCGGATCCGGTGACAGCATCGAGACAGGCGAGAATCCCCTTCGGCCCGAGCGCGTAGACTTTGCCCTCGCTCACGGTCGGGGTTCCCCGGGGACCATGGCCCCATCCGGTGTTGTACCCTTTCTGATCATCGGGGGCTATTTTGGCGGCCCACTTTTCTTTGCCGGTCGCCACTTCCACCGCGATGACATACCAATCCGCATCGCGAGTTCCCATGGTGAAGAGCACCCCATCGACGATGGTAAATCCCGCATAGCCAAACCCGGCCTGATCGTAGGTCCACAGTTTTTTGGGACCTGAAGCCGGCCATTTCTTAAGCAAACCGGTGTCGGGAGAGGTGTCATTGCGGTCAGGCCCCCGCCAAATTGGCCAATCGGCCGAGTGACCGACCAACGTCCCGAGGGAGAGGAAAGCAACAATGCAGAAAATGATCCGGTTGATTTTCATGATGGAAGAATTAGCGCGAGACGCCACGGAATGAAGGACCGTCCTAAACTGCTCAAAATTACCACAACAACCTTAAAACGATACTGAAAACACGCACTTCGATGCCCGCACAAGCCCCTACCCGGGAGCCGGGGACTCATGCTGCCGTCCCACCTGTGTCCGTCCGCTCAGGGAGGTTCCACAACCCCAATGTTCGCACCGTGCGCCAGACCCCCAGGGGTTTCGGAATGTTGTTGAAACCACCTTCAAGGACAGCGTCCCTAGCGGAAACGGGAACTCAGTCGAGCTTCTTGATCCTCAGGTTGCGAAAATAGGCCGCACCACCGTGGTCCTGAAGATGGATCGGACCTGCGACGGTGCCGAAGTCCGGCTTGTTTTTGAATTTGCTTTCCGCTTTGAGTTGGTTCCACTCCTCGCTGCCGATTTCGATCTCGACGACCTTTTTCCCGTTCAGCCAATGCTCGAGATGATTGCCCCGGGCCACGATCCGGGAACTGTTCCACTCTCCGAAGGGGTTGACCTGCTTGCCTTCGGCAGCTTTGAGAGCATAAAGAGCGGCGGCCTGACCTTTGGGCTTGGCTTCGTTGCCGTTGACGTCATCGATGACCTGGTATTCCGGTCCCACGCCACCGGAGTAGCGGTATTTCAGTCCACTGTTGACTCCTTTGTCGACTTTCCATTCAAATTCCAACTCGAAGTTCAGAAAGGTTCCCACACTGTGGAGGTTGCCCCCTTTTTCCGAGCGATAAATGCAGCCATCCTTGACGATCCACCCCACCGGAGGCCCCCCTTTTTCTGCCGTCCAACCATCAAGGGTTTTACCGTCAAACAAATTGACCCAGCCCGAATCTTGGGCCAGGAGCGGGGAAAGACTGCCGACGAGCAGGGCAGCCAGAGCAAGAGCAGGGAGGTTTTTCATGGACGCATCATAACCATGGCGCCCCATCCTTCCAGAATAAAATCGGACGCGTTCAGGGCTTCACACCAGAGGTCGATTTGAGCCCATTGCCTTGAGCCTGCCCAAGCAATGCCTCAAGCATGGCTCCGCGCCGCAACTTCATGGCAGGGAAGGCTTCATTGGCCACTCCAACCCGGTCTTCTGGGCCGGTTTTAAGTTTCTCGGCCTGGATTTCCAAGGCGATGATCGGCGACATGCTGCGCATTTCCTTTTTATCCCTGGCTTTTTCAAGATCGGCATCCTTGGGCGTCAGCACGTCAGGCTCCTCCTCCGGCAGGAAAGAAGGAGGAATGAACTTGGCCTCTCCTTTGGCCACATAGAGGGTCTCCACCTTCCTTTCAGGGATGGACTGGAGAGGAGGAACTGGTGGCTCCGTCGATTTGGAAACCCCGGTCCTGGACTTGCTTCCGGTCGGGGCGTAGGCAATGGCAGATTCGGGTTTGGACTTCTGCGGGCGGGCGCTGGATTGGGCCGGTTTGACCACCGTCCGAGCCAGCGGTTTCTCTCCTGCCTTGGCGGGCTTGGCCGCCTCTGTTCCTGTGGTGTTCAAGGCCAACGGAGTGCAGCCCGTGAGAATCCCCACCAGCCCCAAGGTAACCCCGGTGACTTGGCGGAAAGACCAAGCGGCAGGGTGTTGATTCTTCAGACCGGCTTCCTGGGATTTCATAATTCCGGCGTTTCCTACCTTCCTCGAGAGCAGGTTGGCTATTCGGTCTTGAGGACGATGTTTTTGAATTGCACCCGCATCGGGGGACCGGCGTGGAGTTGCAAAGCCAGGATGCCCGTTTTGGCACCCACAGCCGTTTCATCGGTCACATCGACCGTCTGGTGTCCGTTGATGAAATGCTGGAGATGGCCTCCTTTGGCTACTATGCGATATTCGTTCCAATCTCCCTGCTTGATGATGGCCTGCAGGGATTCGCTGGAGCCCAACGCGTCTTTTTGGGCCTCGATTTTCGGCTTGGTGGGCTCGGCGCCTTCTTTGACGACGACCTTTTCGCCGCGCTTGGCCAGAATGCCCCGGCCTTTTTCTTCATAGAGAATGCCCGAATAGGTCGTGCCGGCCTCGAAGTCACCTTGGTAACCGGCCACAACAAAACCCTTTTCATCGACAATCTTGCTCCGGTACTGGATGCCGGAATTGCCACCCTCCATCTTGTATTGCAGCGTCAGTTCGAAATCACCGACTTCGCCGCCCTTCCAAATCAGGAAGGTATTTCCTTTGGTGGGCTTTTCCTTGGTGGTCTGGCCGGTGATGCACCCATCCTGAACGGTCCAGAAGTCCAAACCGGCCCAACCGGTGAGGGACGAACCATCGAACAGGGACTTTTCATCGGCCCGGGCGGAGACGCTCAGTCCGAAGGCGAAGAGGGCAAAGAAGGAAAGTAATTTCATAGCAGACGCAGTCTAGAGTGGAAGAAAACAGAAAAAATCATAGGTGAATCTGAGAAAACTGCCGGATTTTTTTTTCCCGATACGCGACTGCGCCGGAGGGCCGGGGTTCCTTCTTTTAGCCGACCGGACCACCTTGGGTGCGTCGCTCCGCCCGGTGGCGCTCGACCACCCGCCAGACGGCCCAGCCGACCAGATTCACCAGCCCAAGAGCGACCACGATCTGGGTCACCGATTGGGACAAACTCTCTTTCCCCAGTCCACTTCCGACGAGGGTGAACGCCACATTCAGGGGGAGGTATCCCACCAGCGTCCCGAACAAAAAAGTCCGGTGTTCCACTTTGGTCACTCCAAAGATCAGGTTAAGAACAAGCCCCGGAACCATGAGCTGGCGGACCCAGACCACGGTGAGAAAGGACGGGGCCT
>JADZAX010000390.1 GCA_020852405.1 Verrucomicrobiales bacterium | reverse complement strand
TTCTACCGCACCGTCATCCTGTCCGACATCCACCTCGGGACACGCAACTCCAAAGCCGGCGAAGCGGCGGCCTTTCTGAAATCCCTGCGGTGCAAGCGCCTGATCCTCAATGGAGACATCGTCGACGGCTGGGCCCTGAGCCGGGGAGGATCGTGGCTCGATTCCCACACCAAGTTCATCCGCACGGTGTTGAAAAAGATGGAAAAGGAAGGGACCGAGGTCATCTACCTGCGGGGCAACCATGATGATGTGCTGACCCGCTTTCTCCCGGTCTGTTTTGGCCGGCTTCAATTCCTGCAGGAATACACCCTGACGACGGACCGCGGCAATTATTTGGTGGTCCACGGGGACGGCTTTGACAGCATCACGACCCACTTCCGGGCATTGGCGTGGATCGGAGCGATCGGCTATGAAATGCTGCTCCGCATCAATCGGTTCTACAACCACTACCGCTCTTGGAGAGGCAAAGAGTATTTCTCCCTCAGCAAGGAAATCAAAGCGAGGGTCAAATCCGCCGTCAGTTTCGTGGACAATTTCGAGGAGCAACTGCGGCACCTTGCGGAATCCCGGAAATGTTCCGGGGTGATCTGCGGACATATCCATACGGCGGCAGACAAAAAAATCGGAGAGATCCACTATCTGAATTCCGGAGACTGGGTGGAAAGTCTCACCGGCATTCTGGAAGAGGAATCGGGTGAGTTCCGAGTCGTCAGTTTCGAAACCTACATGATGGAGCGCGCGATGGCACGGGGGGAGAAATACTCGCCTGCCCAGGCGGCTGCATGGTCCCGGATCGAGCCGGAAGAAGAGGAGGAGGCCCTTTTGGCGAGATCGGCCTGACACCATCGAAGGCCAGCCCCACTCCCGGCCACCGGGCCCGGGCAGCAACCCGTCCGAAAGATCCGCAGACCGCCTGCTTCACTCAGATTTCCCACTGGCAAGCCCGGAGCAGGTCCACAAGGCCTTCGCAGTGATTGTCCAATTCCCATAAGCCGAACGTGTCTATTTCCTTTCTTGTTTCCTGAGGGAATCCGAATTAAAGTTTTCCCATCTCATGATCGCACCCACTGCCCATACCCTGACAGCTTTTGACGACGCCTTGGGCGAAACCCGCGCCGAGGTGCTCACGATGGGCAGCAAAGCCCTGCAGAACCTTGAAAATGCGCTGCTTGGTTTGATCACCCGCAATGCGGACCAGTGTAACGAAGTCATCGCGGACGACGACGACGTGGATGCGCTGGAGACCACCATCGACAAAATTGGCCTGGAAATCCTGACCCGGTTCACCCCCGTAGCGGGCGATCTCCGCCAGGTGCTGGCGGCCCTGAAAATTTCGAGCAACATCGAGCGCATTTCGGACATGGCGACCAGCATCGCCAAGCGTGCCCGCAAGATCCTGAAATATCCGGAAATCTCGGAAACCCGAGTCATCGAACCCATCTTTGAAGCCGCTTTGTCCATGGCCCGGGACAGTCTCCGGGCGTATGCCGAAGGCGATGTCGCCCTCGCTCTGGCCCTCTACGAGCGGGACCGCGAACTGAATGCGATCCACAAGCAGGCGATCAAGAAACTGACGAAGTCCATCGAAACCGACACGGTGAACCTCAAACCCCTGTTGCATCTGATTTTCATCATCCGGGCTCTGGAGCGCGTCGGAGATCACTCCGTCAACATCGCGGAGGATACCTTTTTCATGGTCCGGGCAGAGCCTCTGCGGCATTTCGGCCCGAAGAACTACCTCCCTTCGGCGGACGATGAAGGCCCCTGAGACAGTTTCCCCTTCCGCTCAATTTTCCGCGGCCCGCTCCCCCCGGAGCAAGGCAATGAATTCCCTCATGGCGGGAGTGAGCGCTTTGCCCCGGCGACGCACCACTCCGACCGGGCGCCACATGTCACGGCCTTCGATGATGACCTGGCAGAGAGTCCCCCGCCGCACTTCGTCCTGAACCGCTTCACTGGGAACAATGGACACCGCATTCTCGATCTCCACGCCTCGCTTCACCGTTTCGATGTTGTCAAACTCGACGACCTCCCGCACTTTCACCGATGCCTCACGGAGCATCTCGTCGATGGCTTTGCGGGTCGGCAGATCCGGCTCGAATGAGATGAACCGCTGATCATCAAGGGCCGCCAGGGAAACCGATTTTCTGCGGCTCAAGGTGTGGCCGGGCGGACAGATCAGGACGAGGCGATCTCTCCAGACGGGTTCGACTTCGATGCCCTTCCTGGCCAGCGGGTACGCGACCAACCCAAGGCTGGCCCGGTTTTCCAGCACATCGGCATACACCTGATTGGCCCGTCGGTAGTGGACTGACAGCTCCACCTCGGGGAACTTTTCCCGGAATTTCGTCAGGTAAGGCGGCAGCTCATGAAACCCGATGCTGTAGACGGTGGCCACGGGGAGCTCTCCGGCCACTACGTCCCGCATCAGAGTCAGGCGGGACTCGATATCACGATAAACCTCCACGATTTCCCGAGCCGCGCCCAGAAATGCCTCCCCTTCGGGAGTGATGCTGAAATTGCGGCGCCCCCGCTCAATCAGGGCCACATGGTAGCGTTCCTCCAACGCCCGGATCTGCTGGCTGACAGCGCTCTGGGTGATTCCATTGCGTTCCGCGGCCTGAGAAAAACTCGCCGTTTCGATGACATCACAGAAAATTTTGAAAGTCTCGACGTGCATGGCGTATGGGAGCAAAAGCAAACCACTATTAGCGCCGCTAATTTCATTGTCGAGCGCAGATCACCGCTGGTTTGCCGGAGAAATTACGGGTGACACGGCATTATGGACGCCAGCGGATTGCGGTTGCGCCAGCAGCGCGGCTCATGCACCTTTTCTGGCAACCATCCGAACACCCATTCCAACCTCCGTTTGCCATGAAGAAAACCGCCTCATTCCTGATCTTCTCTGTCGCCGCCACCACCCTGCTGGCAGGCTTTACCGCAGCCTCCGCCCAAGAGTCAGTCAACGCGGGAGAGTTCGCTTTCAGCTATGGACCGCCTTGGAAGAACAAGCCCGTTTCCAGTTCCATGCGTGTCGCGGAACTCAGCTACGACATCGCCGATGAAAAACTGGCCGATGTAGACCTCGTGTTCTTTCATTTCCCGGGAGGAGGTGGCGGCACCCAGGCGAATCTTGACCGGTGGGTCAAACAGTTCGAAGGCCAACCCGTGACCGAAAGCAGCGTGGAATCCTTTGGTGCCAGCAAGGTGCATTTCCTTCAGGTGAAGGGCACCTATCTCGACGGCCCTCCCTTCGGCGGGACGAAGACTCCCCGGGAAGGCTACATGATGCTGGCCGCGGTGGTGGAGAGCGAAAAAGGCAGCGTCTTTCTGAAAATGACCGGTCCTGAAGCGTCGATCGAAGCGGCCAAAGCAGCCTTCAAAACGCTGTCGGTGAGCCCATTCAAAAAGTAACGGTCCCTCTCCCCTGAGAGATCCCAGAGGCCCACTCAGCCTCCCACCAAAAAACCCGCCCCCTTTGGACAAGGGGAGCGGGTTTTTCCTTTCAGGACATCCCCTTGGACGGAGAAAACCTCCAGTCCAAGGTTCCTGCGGTTGTTCCGGAACTTACTGGTTTGGGGCTTCCGGAGCGGGAGCATCTGCCGGAGCGGGAGCATCGCCCCCCGTCAGGAGACTGGTTGTTCCGGCCGGACCGGTGAAATCCAATTTGTCGAACTGCCACTGCTGACCCGAGCCGTGGTGGGCCGAAACCGTCAAGGCGCCGCCCCCTTTGGGTCCGGTCAGAGGAATCACGAAATCCGCCTGCCCTTCTCCATTGTTCAGGTTGAAACTGCCCATGGTCCAGAAGGAGCCCGCAATGGGCTCGCCGCAGGCATCAATCACAGCCGGGGATTTCAGAGCCTCCGCCATGGCCATCTTGTAGGCATCAGAGCCCTTGATGGCGCTCATCGCGGTGTAGAAAATGCCAAAAAATCCAAGAATGCCGAGTAGAATCACCACAAGGCAACCTCCGCAGCCGAACAAGACGCCTTTGTGGATTTTCCCGCTGCTGGTTTGGGAGGAATGAGGAATGGAAACGGTTTTCATGATACTGATTCTGCTGGGTTACTCTGAACTCGGACATGGGTGGCTGGCCACTGAGGCGCTGAAATGACTTCCATTGGCGAGCCATGACGCATCATCCAGCAAATTGGCGAACACATCAAGCATCAACTGCCCGGTGAAGCGATCCTAGATGGGATAGCCCCCACAGAGGTTGTCCGCTAGCCGTCATTCAGGACCTGATTCCGCCCTTCCTTCCCCCAACCGGGGAGGTTCAGGAACCAGCGTCCCATTCTGCCCGAATCGAGGCCGCAATCTCCGCCATCTCGTCAGGGGCAATTTTCAGCTTGGGAGCGGTCACG
>JADZAX010000389.1 GCA_020852405.1 Verrucomicrobiales bacterium | reverse complement strand
TCTCAAGAAACACCTCTTTCAGGATTTCTACACGCTGTATCCCGACCGTTTTCAGAACAAAACCAACGGAATCACTCCCCGGCGCTGGCTCAAGGCCTGCAACCCGGGGCTCTCGGCGATGCTCGACAAAGCGGTGGGCCCTTGGTGGCCGGCGGATCTCGACCTGCTGCGCCAGATCGAACCACTTGCCGAAGATCCGGACTGGTGTGCCGATTACATGAGAGTGAAGCGGGCCAACAAAGTCCGTCTTGCGGAGTTCATCCTGCAACGCTGCGGGGTGGAAGTCAATCCGGATGCCCTCTTTGATGTTCAGATCAAGCGGCTCCATGAGTACAAGCGCCAGCACCTCAATCTGCTGCACATTGTGCACCTCTACCGGCAGCTGCTGCGGGATCCCCACATGGACATTCCGCCCCGGGTCTTCATCTTCGCCGCCAAGGCCGCGCCGGGATACGTCTTGGCCAAGGAGATCATTCATGCCATCAATTCGGTGGCCTCGAAAATCAACTCGGATGAGCGCATCCACGGAAAACTGAAGGTCATCTTCCTGCCGAACTACGGCGTCAGCGTGGCAGAATACATCATTCCCGCCGCAGACCTCTCGGAGCAAATCAGCACAGCGGGCAAGGAAGCCTCCGGCACAGGCAACATGAAGCTGGCCCTCAACGGAGCCCTCACGATCGGGACTCTGGACGGCGCCAATGTGGAAATCCGCGATGCGGTCGGCGAGGACAACATATTCATCTTCGGGCTCACCGTCGAACAGGTCGAGGCGCTTTGGGCCACGGGATACTCTCCTTACGATTATTACTGGGCCTCACCGGAACTCAAGGAGACCATCGATTGGCTGTGTTCAGACTACTTCAGCGGCGAACGCGGGGCCTTCGATCACATCCGTCGCAGCCTGCTCGACGGGGGGGATCCCTATCTGGTGTTGGCTGACTTCCAATCCTACTGCGACAAGCAGGAAGAAGTCGGCCGGGCTTATCAGGATCAGGCCGCGTGGGCCCGCAAGGCGGTGCTCAACACGGCGAGGATGGGATGGTTTTCCTCGGACCGGACGATCCGGGAATACGCCAAGGATATCTGGAAGATTTCGCCGGTGCCGATCTCCTGATTCCCGGGCAACGCTGCGTCCGCCGACTCTCGGAGCGGGCGGACGCAGGACCGTCACGGTTTGGTCTCGGGCACGTAAAACTGGCCCAAATGGCCCAAAATCTTATCGACCAGGACTCCCGGTTCGAGTTTCCCATTGTGCCGGTAAATGACCTCGCCTCCGGGTGCCACCACCAGGGTATGCGGGATCGGTCCAGGCCATTCGGTATCGAGCGCTTCGATCAATGGATCGACGCTGCTGCCGTTGTAAAGGTAGGCGTTGGTGGTCCTTCCCTCAGCTTTCAAACTTGGTTTGAGCTTCTCGGGAATGGCCGCGTTCTGCTTTTCCAGAAACGCCTTGGCTTTGGCCAGATCGGAGGGTTGATCCATGCTGATGGTGATCAATTCCACCGGTCGAAGCCCGAATTTGCGCTGGGTGGCGACCAGTTCGGGAAATTCCGCGACGCACGGAGCGCACCAGGTGGCCCAGACATTGAAAATCCGGACTTTACCGGTGTCATTTTTCCGAAGGGCGGCGATTCCGCTGGCATCGATGGGTAACACCTCGACTTCCGCTGTTTCCCATTTTTCGTCATCCACCTCCACCAGCGACCGTTTTGAAGCCCACTTGGTGGAGCAGCCGTGCGGCTTGGTGACGGCATTGTCGACCGATTTGCCGGAGAGCAAAGCCTGCACCGCCTCCCGGGCGGCCTGATCCTTCACGGTGGCCGGATCTCCGAAGCGGGAATCATCAAAATAGCCCTTGTAGCGAAGCTTCCGATCCTTGTCGAAAATGAAAATGTGGGGGGTGGCCAAACATCCGTAGGCTTTTGCCACCGACTGGGTTTCGCCGTCATAGAGGTAGGGAAAGGAAAATCCCCGCTCCTTGGCATGCAACTTCATTTCCGGGAAAGTGTCTCCATGAACTGAATAGCCGAGCTCGTCGGGACGAAGGGCTTCCGGGTCATTGGGATTGATCGCGACGAGAGCAAAGCGCGGCCCCTGGAAGTCGGCGGCAAGCTGTTTGATGCGGGATTCGGCTCCCTGGGAGTCCGGACAGTGGTTACTGAGGAACGCCACCATCAGCACCTCGGCACCGTCATACTCCTGCAGGGTATGACGGCGGTCATCGATGCCCGGAAGATCAAATCCTGGCGCAGGATCACCGATTTTCAAATCCGCCAACCCGGCTTCTTCCGCAGCACGGACCGAACCACAGAGCAGAGAGGCCAGACCCCAGACAAGGAACATTCGTTTCATGGAAGGGGATCAGTTTTCACGCATTGAGTTTGGCGATGATGGTATCAGCATCAAAAACGCAGCCGCCCCAGCTGCCGCCACAGGCATTCTGCAGGGCCGCCCAGAGGCGGGTGTCATCCGGAACCTGGGGAAGCGGTTCCAGCTTGGGATTGATGGGCCGGGCCTCCAACTCAGTCGGATCGCCGGCATAATCAATGCTGCCGGTGTTGTTCCGGCAATCGATCCGGATCCGGATGAGATCTCCATCGCGCAATTTGCCGATGGGTCCTCCCGCCCAAGCTTCCGGCGAGACATGTCCGACACAGGCTCCGGTGGAGACACCGGAGAAACGGCCGTCTGTCAGCAAAGCCACGTCCTTGCCCCATGGCAAATGCTTCAACGCGATGGTCAATTGGGCGGTCTCAGGCATGCCGCAGCCGATGGGACCATGACCGATCAGGACAATGACGTCGCCCGCCCGGATCCGATCCTCGCCGGTCGATTTGATGGCCGCAATGGCTCCCGGCTCCGTGGTGAACACCCGGGCAGGACCTTCGTGGAGGTAAATTCCTTGATCATCAAGCTTGCTCCGGTCAATGGAAGTGCTTTTCACCACCGAGCCTTCTGGAGCGAGATTTCCTGCGGGGAAAGTCACCGTGCTGGTAAGTCCGCTCGCCCTGGCCTTGGCAGGGGACATGATGACATCATCGGGATCGATCCCGTCGAGCTGGGTCAACTTCTCCCGGAGACGCTGGCGACGCTCACTGGTTTCCCACCAGGCGAGGTTTTCTCCCACTGTCTGGCCCGAGACGGTGAGGGCATTGAGGTCGAGTTGTCCGGCATCCCGGAGATGGAGCATCACTTCGGGCACTCCACCGGCAAGGAAGACCTGCACGGTGGCATAGTGGTGGGGACCATTGGGCAGGGCATCGACAAGCCGGGGGATGGTCGCATTGGCTGCCCGCCAATCCTCGACCGTGGGACGCCGCAAACCGGCTTGGTGGGCGATGGCCGGGAGGTGCATGATGAGATTGGTGGAGCCACCGAAAGCGGCGTGGACCGCCATGGCGTTCTTGAGACTACCCATGGTCAGAATGTCCCTGGTCTTGATGCCTTTTTCATCCAAAGACAAAATCGCGGTCGCGGAACGCCGCGCCAAATCGCGCCAAATCTCGGATCCGGAGGGGCTCAGTGCGGCATGGGGAAGCGTCAGTCCAAGTGCTTCGGCAATGACCTGGCTGGTCGCGGCGGTGCCGAGGAATTGGCAACCACCACCGGGAGAGCCACAAGCGCTGCAGGCTTTTTCCGCGGCATATTCCCGGGTGATCTCACCGTGGGAAAAGCGGGCTCCGATGGTTTGAATCCGTCCCAAGTCCTCCGGATTGTCCTGGCTCAGGAGAGTCACTCCGCCGGGACTGAGAATCGTCGGCAAATCCCGGGTGCCAGCCAAAGCCATCATCATGGCCGGCAGGCCTTTGTCACACGTTGCGACCCCAATGACTCCGCGCCGGGTGGGAAGAGAACGGATCAGTCTCCGGAAAACACTGGCCGCATCGTTACGGTATGCCAAGGAATCCATCATGCCATCTGTGCCCTGGGTCCGGCCATCGCAGGGATCGCTGCAAAAAGCGGCGAACGGCGTCGCCCCGGCCGCCGTCAACGTCCGGGCAGCCTCCTCCATGAGCAGACCGACTTCCCAGTGTCCGGTATGGTAGCCCAAGGCCACCGGCGTCCCGTCCGCCTGTCGGATGCCTCCCTGGGTGCTCAGGATGACGAATTCTCTGCCCCCGATCCGTTCCACCGGCCATCCCATTCCCGCATTCTGGGTCCAACCGAACAGATGACCACTGGGTTGGGTGAGCAGCTGGCCATCGGTGAAGGGAAGGTTGCCCTGGGGACCTTGGGCCGCCGTGCGGAGCGTGTAAATTGCGTCGTTTCCTGAATCAAGCATGACAGGGGAGGGGTGGGGATTTCAAGGGGGGGCAGTTTCCCAAAGGAAATGCCGGAGGCGGATTTGAGTGGCCAGCTCCCCTGCCTCGAGGGAGCGGGTGCCGTTCGATGCGGACAATGCTTCCGCGATATCCACGGCTTCCTGGTGACGTTTCTGCAAGTCGAGGAGCCGGATCGCATCAAAGCCGGCGCGGTAGAACCAATCGGCTTCATCCACGGGAATGAGAATGGTCCGGCCCGGCAAGCCACCCTCCGGCAAGGCCATGGCGGTCTGGTAGGCTGTGATCGCCTCTGCGGGATGCCCCAGACGCTCCAGGCAGCGTCCCCTTCGCACTGCCGCCTGAAGACGCCACGAACGGGGGGTCGAGACATCAGATTCCACCTCGCTGAAACTTTCCATGGCCCGGTTCCAATCCTCCTCGCCGGGAGCATTCAGATTTGCTCTGGCAAAGAGGGCCTGCCCCCTGTCGCACAGGGTGGCACTTTTGAGGTCCGGGGAGGGGGAGAGCGCCAGCACCGCGTCAAAGGCGGCTCTCGCCTCATCAAACTGTTCTTTTTTCAACTGAAGCAGCCCCAGTTCGTGCTGGGCTTCCGCCGCATAGGGCCCCCGCCTTCCCACCAATGCCGTCCATAGAGCTTGAGCCTGTTGATCCCCCGTGCCATCCGGGAGCCGCTGCGCGGAAAGGGCCGCAAAATATTCGGCGGCCTCTGCCTGGGGAGACAGCGGAAACTCAACGGCATGACGGGAAAACCAATGAAAAGCATCGCCATACTTTGCCGACACAAACGACAGCTCACCAAGCAGCAGCGTCAGCTCTGCGGCATGCGCCGAAGTCGGCCAGGTTTCCAGGAAATCGGCAGCCAAATGCGACGCCGCCGCCCGATCCTCGGCCGCCACCTCCAGCCAAATGGAAATGTAATCCGATCGTTCCTTTTGTGCCGGGGTCAGCCTGTGGCTGGCAGCCGCTGCCAAATGCTCCCGCGAAGCCACTGCCCTTGGCGGCACCTGGTTCAAATGGAGTTCGGCCAACGCCATTTCCGCGTCCGCAGTAAAACGATGCGTCGGATGCAGGCGAATGAAGGTGGTGAGATCATCGAACGCCTCGGCTTGTCCTCGGGCAGCGGCATTGATGGCGGTCTCGTAGGCCAAGTCACCGGCACTTTCTGCCGAGCCTTCGACAGCGACGCTCCGGGACCACTTGCCGGCGGCGTCCCGGTTACCTGCCAACGCACATGCCAACGACGCATTGGCCCGGTGGGCAAGCGTCAACCTTCTGGGCACGTCAGCGGCACGTGCCGCTGACTCCATGGCCTCTGCGGCGCCGACGAGATCCCCCCGGGCGAAAGCGATCCGTCCCAACAAGGAATCCGCCAGACTGCGGGCTTCCGGTCGCGCCGTGGCCCGCAGCTGTTGCTCGTGTTTTGTGGCATCTTCCAATCGGGCATCCTGAATAGCCACCAGGCCGGCTTCATAAAGAGACATCAAGCCCACGGGCTGGCTGATGTTGGATCGTCCAAAGGCCTCCAACCGTGATTCCTGTTCCTTTGGGGGGGAACCGGGGAGGTGAGCCAGAAGGTGCCCGGCAAGCAATTTTCGGTCAGGATGCTGGTCATCGGAAGCCCAGCGATGCAAAGCCTCCTCGATTGGAGCAGCGACTGGAGCATTCAGGACGTCCTCCAACAAACGGAACAGGTTCTCCAAATGAGTGGAACGGGGCTGAGTTTCGATCAGCACCAAGAGCCGGTCCCGCGCCACGCCAGGCGAGGATTTAGCCTCCAAGGCCGCCAATTGCCAGCTCGCGTTTGCTTGGATGGCATTGGGAACACCCGTCAAAGTGATCAGCCTCCTCAGGGTTGAGGCGGCCTCCTCGACGTGTCCATGCGACGCCGCCAGCCTTGCCTCCAATAAATCATTGGCAGCCTGCAGTTCTGCCGATTTGTCCATGACCCGTGAGGAGATTTCACCCAGCCGCAGGGAGCCTTCATTTACCAATCCTTGATCCAACGTCCACTCGGTCGCCTTAAGATCGAGTCGCAGCCGGGTAGGGGAATCCGTCGGTAGTTTTCCCGAGACGGAGTCGAGTTTTTCCACGGCGGCATGGAAATCGCCCCGTGCGATCAGAATCGCCCCCAGATTCAAGAGGGCTTCGGTTTGCAGCGGAAAATGATCCATTTCTGCCAGTGGCGCCAGAATCATGGCGGCAGCATCCGATTCGCCGGTCTGCGACAGTGCCATGGCACGCCAGAACCGTGCCGGAGGATCGTTCGACAAGGGAAGCGCTTCGGTCAGGGTCCGGATCCGGTTCCAATCATTCAAACGGGCCAAGGCCTCCAAACGCAATCTGGACAGAGGAATCCGCTCCTCAAGGTTGTTGTCACTCGCCGGAACCGCCAAAAGCTGCTGATCGAGGATCTGCAAGGCGACTTCAGGATGCCCGCTCCGCATGGCCTCCATGGCGGACTGGGTTTCGGGAAGATTCAGCACCAACGTTTGAGCCCCCCCTGACCCGGTGGACAACCCCAAAACCAACGCGGAACAAACCACCACCTTGTCACACAGGCGGCGGAAAATGAGTGCGATGGATGGGGAAAGCCAGGTCACGGCTCAGTCAGTGAAGACGGCTTCCTTTGGACCGAACGTAGGCAAGGATTTTGGTATCATCCTCCTCAGCGGCCCAGACGGCGCGAAGAAAATCGGACGGAGCCAGATCATGGGTCCGGAGGAAGTGCCGATCGCCCCCACAGCCATACATGATCTCAGGATGCAGCTCACCGCGAAGTTTGGCGCGGGCTTTCACGATGATTCGGGGGAGCCAAACGAGTCCTTCCATTTCGGCAGTTTTTGGTGGCAGGCTGCCGGGGCTGATTTCGAGGGAACTCAGGACGCCTCCCATTTGGATTCGAAAATAGTCCCGCCGGACTGACGCCACCAGGACCGCCGTAGTGAGGCTGGGCTCACCATCGTTTTCGGCATGGTCTTCGACGAAATCGAACAACTCCCGGGGTTTACAGCCAATATCGGTCAGGAAACCAAGGTCTGCAGGGGTGTAATAGCCGTTGAAATCAGAATCGCCGCTCCGGTAGCGCTTCAAGCATCGTTCAAACAAGGCCGTGAAAGTGGTGTCCCATTGGTATTGACTCATGGGTGGCATTGTCGCCCCGGAATGCCCCGGTTCAATGCCAATTTCCATGCCTTCCTTCGAGGGAGCGCCGATCCGTGAACCCTTCCCTCCTTCGGCAAGCCCGGCAATCAGCACCCTGCCCAAGAGAAAAACTGGAGACCAATCCTCGGCAGGTTTCCGCTAGCGCAGAGAGAAGGCTGTGGTATGTGAAACGAAATTCGAAACCACCATTATGTTTCAAAACGGCCAACGGGTTGTCTGCATCGACGACCACTTCGAACCCTGGGTTTACGATCTCTACACGGCCCTGCCCAAAAGGAACAAAGTTTACACTGTCCGCGCCATGGGGACGGGCCGTTCCAATCCCCGGTTCACGGTGACCAAAGATGCGGAAATCAAAATTCAGGCGGCGGATTTTGACATCCTGATCC
>JADZAX010000388.1 GCA_020852405.1 Verrucomicrobiales bacterium | reverse complement strand
CCGGTGGAGTGGGCATAGTATCCCACTGGCAGGGAGGGACCGTATTCCTGCCGCACCTGGTTCAGGGCCTCGTCGATGATGTCCATGGCGTGGGCGACGCTGTCGATGTGGCCGCGTTTGCCCTCGGAACGGCCGTTGCCGGGCCAGTCGACACCCACGCAGTGCCAGCCCCGGGGGCAGAAAACCTCCAGGGCGGCGCGGGCATGGCATTCCAGATGGTCGCCGAGGCCGTGGAGCATGAGGACCACGCCCGCAAGAGGCTGGGTGGCGTGGGCGGGGGAGAAGCGGTGCCGATAAAGACGCATGCCGGCCGCATCGGAGTGGTAGGATTCGCCGGAAATGATCATGTCAGGGCTGCGGGAGGCTGGGCCGGGGGATGGATCGCCTTTCTTACGGCTTGAGATACAGCTCGAGTTTTTTCGCCTCCTCGTCGGTCAGGGGTTTCCACTCGACCGCCACGCCGGTCAGGGCGGCTTTGACCCGATCGAGCTGCTCCGGGGTCAGCGGGGCCACTTGGAGGTTCAGTTTTTTCAGTTTGGGGAGGGCTTGCAATGCTGCCAGTGCCTCCGGGGTGAAGCGGCCCTCCATCAGGGTGAGGGTCTCCAGGTTGCCCAGGCCGAGGAAGTCCCGCAGAGAGGCGTCGGTCAGGCTCGGCGGGGCCGGGGCGCCCTCCACGTTGCGGGGCAGGCGCTGGCCCAGCCTCAGGGAACGGAGGTTTTTCAAGCGGGCAATCGACCGGTTCCCCTCCGCGGTCTGGTAGGTGTGCCAGGTGGAGAAATCGCGCAGCTGCCCGATTTCCGCGAGGGCGGCAAAGCCCGCATCGCCCATCGAAATCCCCGCCACGGTGAGCCGCTCCAGCTTTGGCAGGGCCCGCAGCGCCCCAAAGCCGGTGCCGTCGAAACCGGGCAGGCCGAAGGAGGTGTGAAAGAACGCGGCGCTTTTGAGGGAGACCAGCGCGGTGAGAGCTTTCAAGCCGGCATCACTGACCCGGATACCGTCGGTGCCGAGTTCCTCCAAGGCTGTCAGTCCGGCCAGATGCGGCAGGGTGGCATCGGTCAGCCCGTGGCATTGTCCATAGAGGGTGAGGACCTTGAGCCCGTGGAGTTGCCCGATTGCGCGGAACTCTGCATCGCCCAGTTTCGAGCAGTCCCGGAAGACGACCTTGGTGGCGGTGCCCTCCGTGAGGGTGACTTCACCGCCGAGAGCGCGGAGGGTTTCCGCGACGGCGGCATCGTCGGCCCGCAGGAAACCGGGGAAGGGAAGGGAGAACAGGAGGAGGAAGAGGGACGCGATTCTCATGGTCTGAAGGAGGGTAATGCAACGGGAGCCACTTGCCAGCGGGGAAATTCCCCTTCAGAGTGGGGCTTCTGTTCATGAAACGCCTTTCCCTCTGCCTTCTTGTCCTGGCCTGCGCCATCACTGCTCTCCCTGTCGTCCATGCCGGCGATCCGCCTCCCTCCGTGCCGCTCTGGGCGGGGGGCGCGCCCGGCTCGGAATCCCGCGCCGGAGAAGCCGAAAAAGTCGAGGCTGATGACAAAGGCAAATGCAATGTCACCAATGTCCACCAACCCAGCGTGACCCCTTTCCTCCCGGCGCCGGATCAGGCGACCGGCACGGCGGTCGTGATCGCTCCCGGAGGCGGGCACCGTGTCCTCTGTCTCGGGCATGAAGGCTACGCGCTCGGGGAGTGGTTCGCTGCTCATGGGATTGCCGCCTTTGTTTTGAAATACCGCCTCGCCCGCGAGGAGGGGTCCTCCTACACAGTGGACGACCACGCCATGGCCGACACCCGCCGAGCCCTGCGTCTCGTCCGGAGCCGCGCGGCGGAATGGAAGGTCGATCCCGCCCGGGTCGGCATCATCGGGTTTTCCGCCGGAGGCGAGCTCGCGGGGTTGGCGGGCATGGCTTATGATGCGGGGAAGGCGGGGTCTGAAGACGCGGTGGAGCGCCAGAGCTGTCGCCCGGATTTCGTCGGGCTGATCTACCCGGGCAGCTCGGAACGATTCACGGTCTCACCGGAAAATCCGCCCGCCTTCATCGCCTGCGGCTATGGGGACCGTCCCGACATTGCCGAGGGCATGGCCTCGCTCTACCTGCAATACAAGAAAGCCGGGGTCAAAGCCGAGCTGCACATTTACTCCGAGGCCAAGCATGGCTTCGGCTACCGCCCCGGCACGACCAGCGCGGCGGGGGACTGGCCGCTCCGCTTCCGCGAATGGCTGCGGGACAGCGGTTTGCTTGGGCAAGGGGGCTGAGTCTGCGGTGTCGGGAGACAGTCTTCAGTGTTCCTTGATCCAGTCGATGGCCGCCGGGATGCCGGCCTCGATCATGGAGTCATAGTGCCCCCCTTCGGGGACGACTTTGAAGGTGAGGTCAGATTTGGGGAGAGCCCGCTCCGAGGCGACTTGTTTGGCCTTTTGGTAGAAGGCCTGCGCTTCCGCGTAGCGGGCCACGGTGTCATCTTTGGATTGGAAGAGAAAGACCGGCAGGTTCAGGGAGGCGAGGTGGGTCACGGGGGAACTGCGCTCTAAAAACGACCTGATTTCTTTGAAATAGAGAGAGACGCCGGATTCGGAGAGAAGTCTTTCGTGGAAGTGACTGACATCGCCGCAGGGGGCATAGGCGATGCACCCCTTCAGCCTTTTTTCGTGGGCGGCGAGCAGGAGGGAAAGCGTGCCCGCTGAACTGTGCCCCGCTGAGTAGATCCGGCCGGGATCGACCATGGGCAGTCTGGCCAGGGCAAATTCGAGGGCGTTGCGTCCGTTGACCACCCCGGCCTGGGCGGCGCGGAACTCCTCATAGGCCTGGCTCATCGCTTCCACTTGCTCGGTTTCATCCTCTTCCTCCTCCTCCCCGGTCTCACCATCGATCGAGTAGAGGACCACGACCATGCCGGCTTCGGCGTAGGGCAGCGACTCGTCATGGTAGGCGTCTTCATCCAAGGGCTCAACCCCGTTCCCCTGGATCAGATTGGATCCGGCGGGGGCGGTGAGCACGCAGGGCAGAGAACCCTTGGCGGGGGATTCCCCCGCAGGTAGGTAGACACGGAGGGTCATCCCGCCACCCGGGCCGGAACCCTGCAAGCGGACCTGGCCGACCCGCACGCCGGAGGGCTGAAGGGTGGTGAAGTCCGGCAGGGTCGGGAAGGCGGGAATGGGCTCCTGCCCCACGGGGAAGAGGGAGGCGGATTCCGCGGCACTCTTTTTGGAGGAGACCACCATCACCATGACGCAGATTCCCCAAACGATGAGGCCCAGATAGCCCAGGGTCAAACCGCCCAACGCCATGCCACGTCCCGGCCGTCCGCCCGGAGTTTTGGTGCTGTCGGAGAGGGAGATGTGCCCGCAAATGATCGCGGCGATGGCGAGAATCGGGACGCAGAATCCCAGAATCCCGAACACCAGAGTGATCACCGCCGCGCTGGAGGATTTCTCGACAGGAGCCCGGAGATGCCGTGGGGGAGGCGGTGGCGGAGGAGGATAGCGCTTGGCCATAGGCGACGGTTTTACCATCGAAGGCAAGCCCTGGGCAATTCCTTTTTGTCTTTTGGTGATTTATTTTGGGCAGGTGGTGGTCGCGTGCCGGTATGCATTCCGGTCATCTTTTCCGGCGGTGGCGCAAGGCCCTGCCGTGGGGTAGGGTGGGGCTCGGTCACTGCTAGGGCCGGATTCAAACCACGAACTGCTTTGCCACTCATGACCCCGGAATTGCTGCGCGAGACGGAGCGCTTTTTGCACGAACAGATCCCCCTCACTGTGGCCATGGGGGTGCGTCTGGAGCAGTTGGATGGCGGTCAGTTGCTGGTGACGGCGCCGCTGGAGCCGAACCACAATCATCTCGGCACCGCTTTCGGGGGCAGCCTTAGCGCCCTGGCCACTTTGACCGGTTATGTGATGCTGTGGCTGGAGCTGGGGGACCGGAACGCGCACATCGTGGTGAGGGGCAGCACCATTCGTTACCTGCGCCCGGTGAAAGGACAACTTCGGGCCTTCTGTGAACGTCCCGATGCGGCCGAAATGGAGGCCTTCCGGGCGATCTTCCAAGCCACGGGGAAGGCGAGAATCTCCCTGCGGGTGCGCCTGGAGCACGCGGACCGAGTCTGCGTGGAATTCGAGGGTGACTTTGTCGCGTTGCGGGAGTGATCACTCCAGGCTGAGCCGCAGAAGCGGGCTCGACACCGTGAGCGTGGAGCCGTTTTCCTGGTGGGCGTGGACGGTGACCAGGTCCAGCGTTTTCGTTCCGGCGGGAACGGTCACGCCGGCATCCAACACCGCCGCTTTCCGGGAGGACATCGGAGTGGCCGTCCAGGCGTCGTATTCCATCTGCATCGAGTAGTCCGGGTGGCGGTCGGGCGAGGTCCATAGCGTGTTTTCCCCGGGCGCGCTGCCATCGGGGAATGTCGCGGTGACGTTGAGGTGGCGCGTGGCCGCGTCCCATTGCGTGATGATCCTGGGCGTCGCCACCATGCGGCGGTCGTTGAAGAAATGGTGCCGCGCGAAAGCAAGGAGATTCTCATCCACTTCGGGCAGGCCTCCGACCTGCTTGGTGAAGCCGGTCTCTTTGGCGCCGCCATGCTGGCCCCCGGGAACGATGTAGATCGGGAAATCCGGGAAGCGCCGTCCAAGCTCGAGCAGACCGGGGCCGACGTTGTCGTTGGACCCCTGATTGTAGAAAACCTCCAGGCCGCGTTTTTGGAGCGCCTCCCAATGATCGGTGGTGCGGCAGACACTCCAGGCTCCGGAGCACATCGCCCGCATTTCCGCCTCGGTCCAACCGGCGGTTCGGGCGGCGGCTTGGTCGATGCGTTCGTCGGCCCGGATTTTGTCCCGGGCGATCAGTGGCTCGGCGGCCGAGACGGGAACTCCGGGGATCTTTCCGGCCCGCACATCGAGCAGGAACTGTTCGTTCATCTGCTGGATGGACTCCGGCATCATGCCATGGACATAAGGCCCGCCGGGAGAATCGAGGATCGGCGCCACCACGGGCAGGATGGCGGTGACCCGGTCGTCATGGATGCCCGCGGTGGCGGCGGCCACGCCACGTTTTGACCCGCCGGTGACGAGGATTTTGACCGGTTGGAAGACCTCTCTCTCCGCCAGGGCAGCGGTGATGGCCCGCATGTCACTCAGTCCCCAAATCCAGGCCGGAGTGTAGCGCGCGTCTTTGGTCGCCAGCATGTGTGCTTTCATGCCCGACATCAGAAGGGGAGCCGGCTCCATGGCATCGATGGTGCCCATGCCGATCAGGACCACGCCGACCCCGTGCTCCTTGAGCAGGCGCAGCATGGCGCCTCCGGGCGCGGCCGCTTTGACGGGGAGTCCGGCATTGCCAACCACGATCTGTTGGCAGGGGCCGCCGGTGGCCGGGGCGTTGAATGTCACGGGCAGCCGCACCTTCTGGCCCGGCCACCATTCTCCGATGGTGATTTCGACGAGCTTTTGCCGGATCGAAGGATCTTTCTCCACAGGCTGCCAGTCGGAGATCACCGTGGTTTCCAGCGTCGAAGCATCTTTCACTTCCGCCAGGTCATAGTGTCCGGTTTGGATGCCGGCCCGGGAGGATCCGAGGCTGAGCAGGAAAACGGCGAGGCTGCCGCAGACGATGGTTTTCATGATCGCATGATACCGCACAGTCCGGAAGGGGAACCACTCAAACCGTGGCGGATACAAGGGATATTCCCGGGGAGGATCCGGCATTGACCGGACCAACTCCGCCGGGCACAATGGGCCTGACCTTTCCCCTCAACTCGAACCCGGCCCTCCCATGCCTCCCCTCCGCGTTTCTTTCCTGGCACTGCTGTTCTTCTGCACCGGCACCTTGTCCGGCAGGGCTGAACAGTTTGTGCTTTTTGATGTGACTTTTAACTACACCAAAGCCGACGCCGACAACGCCAAGCCGAATCCGTCCCACTACTATGTCAAAGGCGATAAGCTGAATGCCGGGCGACCCAAAGACTGGACCGCGCCGGTCAATTACCGGAATGGCACCGTCCATGTGCGCCTCGAAGTCATCGAGAAACCCGCCGGGGACGAGCCCACCACCTGGAGCGTCTGCTACATTCCCAACAAAGGCCAGAACCACGGGTATGGCTGCATCGGCACGGATGTCTACAGCAAGACCGGCGTGTATGAAAAAGACATCGACATGACCAAATTCTGGCAAAACGACGACATTGTCTGGTCGGAGGGCATCAAGGAGATGCACCTCGTCATCAAGGACAACAGCGGGGGGAAGGGCCACGCCCACAAACGTCCCGATCACGAAAAGTTCTTTCCCACCAAGATCCGGATGACGCTGATTCAGGTGTCCCAGGGGGCCACGTATGATCCCAAGCTCGTGCCGGAGCTGCCCTGAACCCGTCGGCGTCCTTCAGGATTCAATGATGACCGCCTGATGGGCCAAATCGGCGGCGGAGAGGGCTTGGAAGTTGGGCGAGACACAGGAAACGGACATGCCCGTGAGCTCCATGAGTCCAAAAATAGTGGCCACCGCCGTGTCCGCCGCATCCCGACCGGTCGCCACCCGGACCAGTCCGTTGAGGGGAGCCAGCCTGGTGGGATCAAAGACATACCAGCGGTTGCCGATGCAGGCCTCGAAACAGGCGTGGAAATCCGGAGGCTGCATCTGGCAGGCGTATCCGCTGAAGTAACGGGCCGGGATCGAGAGGGCCCGGCAGAAGGCGATCCCGAGGTGCGCGAAATCGCGGCACACGCCGGCCCGCTGGGTCACCGTGTCGAAGGCCGAGGTTTCCACATTGGTGCTGCCGGAGAGGTAGTCGATGTTCTCAAAGATCCAGTCCGAGATGGCCACGACTTGGTCATAGGGGTGGCAAATCCTGCCGAACATTTTGATCGCGAGACGTCCCAAGCGGTCCGACTGGCAGTAGCGGCTCGGAAAGAGATAGGGAATGTCCGAGGGTCTGATTTGGGTGATCGGTAGGCCGTGGATTTCAGAATGATGGTTCATGCTGATGCGTGTCTCCACCCGGGCCGCATACGACAGATCCAGAGAAATGGCCTCTCCCGTGTCGAGGATGAGATAGCGGTTCTGGCCTGACTGGGTCGGGAATTCTTCCCAGCACACCCCGGGGGTGATCTCGAAGGATTCGCTCAACACCGTTTGGTTTGCAGTCCGCAGGGCATGGATGCTCAAAAGCACCGTGCTGCGCTCCAACACCGCATAGTGCAATTCTGAGTTGATTTGAAATACCATGTTCGGCAGCTACGTCTCTGATAAGAGCAAGAGCAATGCCGATTCCATGGCCGACGCGCTTTGTCACCAGGCGGGGCAGGCCCGGCGTCCTTCTCGGTTTCAAGGTTGTGGGGTCGGGTGATCCGGGATTATCCCATCAGGCCGCGCACTTTTTCGGCCAGAGCTCGACCCAGCGCGGCATGCCCTCCCTCATCCAGGTGAATGCAGTCGGGCACCGGACAGGACGCGTGAGTCCCGGCGTCAAGGAACGCCACTCCCAATGCGTCCGCGATTTCTCGGTAGGCTGCGGGCATTTCGCGGGACACCGGCGGGGCATGGTCAAAAAGCCGGCCAAAGGGGCACTTTCCCGCGTCTGAAACCGGGGCCGGGCAGACGAGGAGCACCCGCGGCGCGGTTTTGCCTGGTCCGGCCCCGCTGGCCAGCACCACCTCCACCAGAGCGCCCGCGCCGATCGCGATGGAACGCGCGGTGTGGTTCAAGTGCAGCTTCAGGTCATTGGTTCCCAGCATGATGATGACCAGGTCGATTGGTTTCTGGGATTCCAAGACCACGGGAAGAAAAGTGAGGCCGCATTTGCTGACAAAGGGTTCCGCAGGGTCTTCCCAGGCGGTCATGCGTCCATTCTGGGCTTCCTCAACCACGCGGTAGTCGGGGCCAAGATCTGCCGCCATGACGCCCGGCCACCGCACGTCGGGAGCGTAGCGCTCGCAGTCGCTGCCGGGAATGAAGCCCCACGTGTTGGAGTCACCGAAACAGAGGATGGTCGTTGCTGTCATG